>NZ_JAELUF010000370.1 GCF_016429195.1 Brevundimonas sp. ASV9 | reverse complement strand
ATGGCAGGCAGTTCGTCTAAACCGGCGATGTTCGGCTAAGAACCTATCCGTTAGGTGGCGGTTTTGGAACCCGCCATGTGGGGAACGCAGATCTTCTGGACTGGACGAGACTCCTCACCACCATCTCTCGTTCCTTCTCACTCACTGCACGATCTTTTTATTTTCTTTTTTTTAATCAGTTGCTTGCTCTCGAAAGACTATTACAAGACGCAACTGAGCATATCTGCTCACCGCGTGGAGTTAAGGGCGCCAATGTAAGCAACTATTACGAACAAATCGTTATGAGCGCAAAGGAGCCTAAGCTCGGCGCAAAGGGTAATTAAGATGCCGCTGAATCTTGTCGCACCGATCAATGAGGAACGCTAACTATGACTCAGGCTGTAGCACTTGCACAAAACGGCGCATTCGCTGTGATGGAGCGCGGCCTACATGTTTGAAGTGCGCCAAGAAAGGCCTCGAAT
>NZ_JAELUF010000369.1 GCF_016429195.1 Brevundimonas sp. ASV9 | reverse complement strand
GGTATACCTTGAGCAGAATGCCTTGGAACACTCGCAGCTCACCTGTTCCTAGTCGATTGTCTTGGTAATGTCAAGCTGTGTAGGTCACGCATGAGTGCCGGCTGTCTTTACCCGCTGACACATAGCTAGGGGGTCAAGAGTATATAAGAAGCTGTCTGGGAGCCTGTCAACACTTGAAAGCCGTTGGAGAGATTACCATGTACCTGGCACACGGTTATGGCAGGGAAGATGGGCATGTCGGTTTAGACCATCCTGATCGTTTCCCGCTGACATTCGAGTTTCTCTCCGCCACGCAGAGAAATTCTGCGACGGCCTCCATCGCACAAGTAAGAAACGTCGTTGTAATTTCAGGTTCTAGGACAGTACTGACCATCAAAGGAACCCTTGCTAAAGCTTCCTTGACACAAGAGACGGCTTGCAGGGTTAGTATCTTTGGCAAACATTTAAGTGGGTTGTGGATAT
>NZ_JAELUF010000368.1 GCF_016429195.1 Brevundimonas sp. ASV9 | reverse complement strand
TGGGCTCGGAGATGTGTATAAGAGACAGGGGTGTGTCTCTTTGGCTGATGAGTAGCGTCGATAAAGGCCGGAGAGTTACTTTCAGGATAAGACTGACGACGTTAGTGTAAGAGGAACGGTAAGGAGTTGGTTTGAGAGCGTCGCATCTATCCGTATATTCGCAAAGGTTATGACTGGCTTCCTCTCACAGCAGACTGGTAATTTCACTGTTCTACTTGGCGACGTCCTATTTCGGGGGAAGCTCCCAGAGCTCAGAGAGGGCCAGGGCAACAGTGATCGGGACGTACCGCTTGCTACCGATGCTGCACACTTGTTAGCGCCTTTTTTCTTGGCAAGTGGAAAGGAATTTTGGGTTCTGGGCAACAAAGGGAGTTCCATTTCGCTTTGCTTGCTTTCTTGGCTGCTTCACAGAAAAAATGTTTCCACGTCATGGTTCAAAGAAAATTTGCCAAGCATCTCGAT
>NZ_JAELUF010000367.1 GCF_016429195.1 Brevundimonas sp. ASV9 | reverse complement strand
CCTATGTACACCAGAGTGCCCCACTTCGCACCACCTGGCCCAATATCCAGCTCCTGGATTGAGACGTGAGCATATTGATCCTCCAACCTGGACGCCGTCGTCAGCATTTCCAGACACCAGATAACCGACATTGACTCCTCAATATGGTACGCTTAGACGAAACGACCGATCGCCGTGGCCCGGATAGTGCTAACGCTTCTACAGGTCGTCCTCGCCGCTTCGATCTGCACCCGTGGAGGGAAAGCTGTCCTCTCGAGGCAGTTTCGCGAGATGCCACGATCGAGAATAGAGGCACTCCTCGCATCCTTCCCAAAGCTCGCCGACAGCGGGACACAGCATACTACCGTCGAGCAGGATAACGTGCGCTTTGTCTACCAGCCATTGGACGAGCTCTACATGGTCCTCATCACCAACCGCCAATCCAACATTCTTCAAGACATTGACTCACTACACCTCTTTGCTC
>NZ_JAELUF010000366.1 GCF_016429195.1 Brevundimonas sp. ASV9 | reverse complement strand
AGATAACACTCACATTTGGACACCCAAGTAATTACCTCTGTCCCGGTTTGGAGGCAAGAAGCCACAGCGTGCACTGGAAATCAGGAAACAACTCAAGATATATATAGTTGCAATGTAGCCGTCTTATATAGCTCGCCTAGCTACGTACAAATGCCACTTGTAAGCCAAACTCCGCCGCTCCCAAATATCACCTGGCCCGTAAAAACACAAACTAGCTATCAGAGACACGCTGAAAGACCAAAACCTCTTCCAAAGTAATGTCAGAAAACCGCAATAGGACAAAAGCACAAAGGTTTCTCGCCCAAGTACATCCATCTCGTTTCGTCACACCACCTACAGGTACATTGGGCTCACTCGCTCGCTCAGACAGGGGCACATCGTTTCGACAACTGCTGAATCAGTAATAACTCCTAGTCAGCTTGCTGCGAAACCGACGCAGCCAGGTCCACGAAGCTATGTCCTC
>NZ_JAELUF010000365.1 GCF_016429195.1 Brevundimonas sp. ASV9 | reverse complement strand
CCTCTATACTACGGGATTCCTTTGCGGTGCGATCAGCGCAGCATTTGCAGGCAGCCTCGCCGATCGCTTCGGGAGAAAGCGTGCCTGCCTGGCTTACTGTGCAATATATTCGATGTCATGCCTATCAGTACTGTCTGATGATCTAATACTACTGTTCCTCGGCAGGGCAATGGGCGGTATCGCTACCACGTTGCTATTCACAGTATTCGAAACGTGGATGATTGCAGATTACCGGCGCCTTGGCTTTGAGCCGTCTCGCTTCCCATTGAGCTCAATGTATGGTTTGATGACCACGGTAAACGGGGCCACTGCTATAACCTCGGGCATTGCTTCTGAAATCCTGGTCAGTCTTACAGGGTCTATCAAGGCACCCTTCTTAGCAAGTACTGGCTGCGTAGCCATGGCTGCAGCGTACATATCATTAACTTGGGTTTGTGTCACCAATGCAAAGCAAGAGTCTGTC
>NZ_JAELUF010000364.1 GCF_016429195.1 Brevundimonas sp. ASV9 | reverse complement strand
CCGACTACCCGCGTGGCGTCGAGCTTCTGGCCGCGTGGGTCGAAATTGAAATGCAAATGTGTAGGAGGCGAATTTACTTTAGCACGACTGACTTTCAAGTCCAGAACAATGTACTGTTTCTTGGTTTAGGACTACAAAACTCACTTAGAAGTCAGCACCATCGAGCTCTTGTCGTGACTGCGCTTTGCGAGTCGCAGCGGCTCAGCAATATTGCTATCATATCTCACTGGGCTAAACACATGCCCAATGAGCACCTAGCTCAGATCAACACCACGCTCATCACCGATACTGGTATTTCGGAATATATCTCGATCCTTGCTTCTCTGGTGAAGAAACTAGTAGGCTGGCAAGCCCCATCTACAATATTTGAAGAAAGTTCTAAAGATGCCAGTGCCGAATCCACGAGAAATTTTGGGATCGATGTTAGTCCCTTACGCTTTGAATCTAACAATGCAGACATGATC
>NZ_JAELUF010000363.1 GCF_016429195.1 Brevundimonas sp. ASV9 | reverse complement strand
CGTCCAACACCAATTGAGAACAGTTGTCCGGCGGAATATAGAAAACAACAGAGAGCGATGGACCCAAAGAACGCAAGTCATATAAAACTTGGCTCAGAATCTTCTAAGGCATGCTGGGAATGCATCCGCCGCTCAATAGACTGTGACGGCAGCAGGCCTGTCTGCAAAAAGTGCCTGGAGAGCGGCATTGTGTGCCCTGGATTCCACAATAAGAAGCCGCTGGTTTGGGTGACTCCCGGAAAAGTCACACATCGAGCACCTCAACGCCCTAGACGAAAAAAGGGTATTCTGACTGACGATGCCTCGAAAAGCAAGGCTTCTATCGCTACGACACTCGTACGTGAGACAAGAGAAAACCCCGAGACAGCGACTGCCCTGGTTATTCGGAGCCATGCCAGCAAGCAGGCTTTGACACCAGCAAGCTCCAGCTGCAGCGATCATAGCTCCGTGACCAGCCCCAAAAC
>NZ_JAELUF010000362.1 GCF_016429195.1 Brevundimonas sp. ASV9 | reverse complement strand
AGGTAGGTAGGTAGGTAGGACTGTGGAGGACAAGGTGGATGTTCAAGCAACAACGAGGTTGTAAGAGACAAAAGGAATGTAAGCTGGGGTAAGTGTAAGTGAAAGAGCCAAGTCACGAGGCTTCGGCGAGTCGCGGCGGCGCGGGTGGCCCGGTATTGTGGGGAGCGGAGCATGGGCAACCGCTAATAACCGGCCTCCCCCGCGCTGAGTGGAGGAGGTTTAGGGGATCATGTTGGGGAAGACGCAGCGCCAGTGGTGCGCTGTGTCGGTTAAACTGGTGGTGTGGTGGTGCCTGATGGAGCCCTGGCCAGCGCCGCCCCTCTCCGTGGCCGCGAATCCAACGACCCATTGGACGCCCCTGTGTCCGATGGTGCTCCGGTACGTGGACCATTGAGCCGACTTTGGCCTCAATTTGGGACATAGCTTCCCGGATAGGAATAGGGGGTATTAGCGTGGCGTTAGAT
>NZ_JAELUF010000361.1 GCF_016429195.1 Brevundimonas sp. ASV9 | reverse complement strand
GCCGGGCACGGGATGTGCTTGAGCGAGAGGCTCATGGTGGTTATGTTTGGCAGTCTATGCTCGCTGAATCGCTATAGAGCCTCCATGAGACAACGGAGCAATCTGACACGCATCCAATTATTAGGCAGACAGCGTGCGGCACATTGGATATTGGGTGTTGGCGAGGTTGATAAGATGCGAAGCTGGACAAGCGAGAAGCTGTTTGCATTCCGTCGCAGCTGCGGCGCACGCTGACGGTGTGGTGCAGTACCTGGAAATAGTTAAGTATTCAGCACCAGTATTTGTATACAGAAAAAAAAAAAGAAGCTATGATTCTTGTGCCGTGGCTGAGTTTAGAATAGTGCGACTCTGTGTTGAGGTGTCAACTCCCTTGATCTGTCTCTTATACACATCTCCGAGCCCACGAGACCAGCAATCGTATCTCGTATGCAGTCTTATGCTGGAAAAGTGGGGGGGGGGGGGGG
>NZ_JAELUF010000036.1 GCF_016429195.1 Brevundimonas sp. ASV9 | reverse complement strand
CCGCCGCCCCGATCACGGCCGTCTCCGCCGGCACCGCCGCCCGCGCCGGCGCCACGACCGCCATCGTCGATACCGCCATCGCCACGATCACGGCGGATCTGGCCACGATCGGCACCCAGTCCAAGTCGGTCGGACGGCAACTGACCTTCGTCAACAAGCTGCAGGACTCGACCGAGGCCGGCATCGGCAACCTGGTGGACGCAGACCTGGCCAAGGAAAGCGCCAAGCTGACCGCTCTGCAGACCAAGCAACAGCTGGGCGTGCAGGCGCTGTCGATCGCCAACCAGGGCAGCTCGATCCTGTTGAGCCTCTTCCGCAACTAAGCCCGCCATTGGGCTGAAGGCTTCGCCTTTCGCCGTGTGGTGACCCCACGCAGGCGCAGACCAACTCGACGTGCGCCCGGCAAATCTTGCCTGGTGCGCGGACCAGCCCGGCAAGAGCTGCCGGGTCGGAAGGAGGGTAAATCAAAGGTAAACCAGTAAAACCAGTTAGTTGTAGGCTTTTGTGCGGATCAAAAATGGCCCGGCAATTGCTTCTTACTCACCGAGCAAAAAGCTCCCGGTGGCAAAACGACGCCGGAAATCACTGAAGTGAACAAGGAGGGCCAGAAAATGCCCAGCATCAATACGAACTACGGCGCCGCAGTCGCCCTGCAGAGCCTGAACAAGACCAACGCCCAGCTGGAAACCACCCAAAACCGGATCAGCACCGGCATGAAGGTGTCTTCGGCCAAGGACAATGGCGCGATCTTCGCCATCGCCACCCAGCAGCGCGCCAACGCCGCTTCGCAAGACGCGACGCGTAACTCGCTGCAACGCAGCCAATCGATCACCGACGTGGCCCTGGCCGCCGGCGACACGATCACCTCCGCCCTGGAAGAGATGAAGTCGCTCGCTGTCAGCATCCAGTCTTCGGTTGCCGGTTCGGATGCTGAGACGGCCTATCTGAAAGACTTCAACGCCTTGGGCGCGGAAATCGCCACCGCGATCTCTGGCGCTTCGTTCGATGGCGCCAACAGCCTGACGACGCCTCTGGGCGTCGCCTCGGTGACCGGCCTGACGGGCGGCTCCGTCGCTCGTGCGGGCGCCACGACGGCTGCGGTGGACGCCGGCATCGCGACGGTCACATCGTCGCTGGCGACGCTGGGCACCCAGTCCAAGTCGCTGGGTCGCCAGATCACCTTCGTCAACAAGCTGCAAGACGCGATGGAAGCCGGTGTCGGCAACCTGGTCGATGCAGACCTGGCCAAGGAAAGCGCCAAGCTGACCGCCCTGCAAACCAAGCAACAGCTGGGCGTGCAGGCGCTGTCGATCGCCAACCAGGGCAGCTCGATCCTGCTGAGCCTGTTCCGCTAAGGCCCACGGCCCGATCGCTAAGGCGGTCGGGCCAAGGCCGCATCTGATCGGTCGTCGGTTCCCGGC
Organism: Brevundimonas sp. ASV9; assembly: GCF_016429195.1. GTDB lineage: Bacteria > Pseudomonadota > Alphaproteobacteria > Caulobacterales > Caulobacteraceae > Brevundimonas. The sequence goes on along the minus strand of NZ_JAELUF010000036.1, from coordinate 28,726 downwards.
GCCCGGACCTGAGCAAAATGCTCACCCCGGCAAAACGCCAGGGGATCTCACGAAGTGAACAAGGAGGGCCAGAAATGCCCAGCATCAATACGAACTACGGCGCCGCAGTCGCCCTGCAGAGCCTGAACAAGACCAGCGCCCAGTTGGAGACGACCCAGAACCGGATCAGCACCGGCCTGAAAGTCTCCTCGGCCAAGGACAATGGCGCGATCTTCGCCATCGCCACGCAACAGCGCGCCAACGCCGCCTCTCAAGACGCGGTTCGCAACTCGCTGCAACGCGGTCAGTCCATCGTCGACGTGGCCCTGGCGGCCGGCGACACCATCACCTCCGCCCTGGAAGAGATGAAGTCGCTTGCGGTCAACATCGCCTCGTCCACGGGTTCGGCGAAGACGGCATACGAGGCCGACTTCACTGCCCTGGGCAAGGAAATCAACGACGCGATCGCCGGCGCCAGCTTCGACGGGGTCAACCTGTTGAACACGGCTGCAGGCACGACCACCGACGTCCAGACGGGTTCGGGCACCTATCGCCTGGGCACCGCCACGGCGGTCAGCGCGAACACCCAACTGGCGATGTTCACCGCGGCGACGCCGACCGTCGCCAACTACACCACCGCGAACGTCGATCTGGCGATCGCGGGCGTGACCAGCACCCTGGCCACCCTGGGCACACAGTCCAAGTCGGTCGGGCGTCAGATCACCTTCGTCAACAAGCTTCAGGACGCGATGGAAGCTGGCGTGGGCAATCTGGTGGACGCCGATCTGGCCAAGGAAAGCGCACGACTGACCGCCTTGCAAACCAAGCAACAGCTGGGCGTGCAGGCGCTGTCGATCGCCAACCAGGGCAGCTCGATCCTGCTGAGCCTCTTCCGCTAAGGCCCGGAGACCTCGCCGTCCCGACGGCGGGGTCGTGACCTTGAACCCCGAGCAAAACGCTCACCCCGGCAAAACGCCGGGGCTCTCACGAAGTGAAAAGGAGGGCTAGAAATGCCCAGCATCAATACGAACTACGGCGCCGCAGTCGCTCTGCAGAGCCTGAACAAGACCAGCCAACAGCTGGACACGACCCAAAACCGGATCAGCACCGGGATGAAGGTGTCGTCGGCGAAGGACAACGGTGCGATCTTCGCGATCGCCACGTCGCAACGCGCCAACGCCGCCTCGCAGGACGCCGTTCGCGCCGGCCTGCAACGCACCCAGTCGATCACCGACGTGGCTCTGGCCGCCGGCGATTCCGTCACTTCCGCTCTGGAAGAAATGAAGTCGCTCGCCGTCAACATCGCCTCGTCGACCGGCTCGGCGCAGACGGCCTATTTGGCCGACTACAACGCTCTGGGTCTGGAAGTCGCCTCGGCCATCTCCGGCGCGACCTTCGACGGCGTGAACAGCCTGACGGCTCTGGGTTCGAACGCGGCGATCACCGCCGTGAACACCGGCAGCATCACGGCCGCCAACGCCACCGCTGCGAACGTCGACGCCGCCATCGCGGCCACGACGAGCGCTCTGGCGACCCTAGGCACCCAGTCCAAGTCGCTGGGCCGTCAGATCACCTTCGTCAACAAGCTTCAGGACGCTCTTGAAGCCGGCGTGGGCAACCTGGTCGATGCAGATCTGGCCAAGGAAAGCGCCAAGCTGACCGCCCTGCAAACCAAGCAACAGCTGGGCGTGCAGGCGCTGTCGATCGCCAACCAGGGCAGCTCGATCCTGCTGGGCCTGTTCCGCTAAGACGCGCGGCCGGAGCGGTTTCGCGACCGCTCCGGCTGATCGTTTGTTTCTCTAGAGGGCGTGGGCCGACCTGCGCGTGGAGCCATGACAGACAATGTCGCGAGATCAGTAAGCGTACCTCAGATTTCTCCCGTCGCTCCGATCGCCGTGCAGCCGGCGACGCCGGCGCCGGTTGCGAAAAACGACAACAACGACGCCAGCCGCTTTCGCCTCACCATCGAGGCCGTGGGCGACAACCGCTTCGTCTACAAGGTCCTGGACCGGGTGACGGGGGAGGTGATCCGCCAGTTACCGCGCGAGGATGTCGAGAAGCTGAACAGCGACCCGACCTATCGCGGCGGTCGTCTGGTCGATACCGCCGTCTGACGACAGGCGAGGTCTCAAACTGCTTAACGTCGCCGGCTTGCCGGGCGGCGCAATCATGGTTTCCGGCGCGTTAACCATGTGATTACGACTCATGGTTAATCCTGTAGCCCACAGAACGTCCGGGGGCTTGAAGCCATGACCACCAGCATCCACACCAACACCTCGGCGATGATCGCCCTGCAGAATCTGAACCGCACTAACGACCAGTTGGCGGCGACGCAGAGCCGGGTGAACACGGGGCTGAAGGTTCAGGGCGCGCGCGACAACGCTGCGGTCTGGGCGGTGGCTCAGGGGCAGCGCGCAGACCGGGGGTCGCTCGAAGCCGTCACCACCAGCCTGAACCGCGCGACGTCCATCGCTGACGTGTCGCTGGCGGCCGGCGAGCAGATCTCGGACATCCTGCTCGAGTTGAAGCAGAAGGCGACCGCAGCGGCGGACCCGAGCGCCAGCACCGCGACCCGCACCTCCTACAATGATGAGTTTCAGGCGCTGCTGAGCTCGATCGACTCGTTCGCCAACAACGCCATCTTCGACGGCGCCAACATTCTGGACGGCTCGGCGACGACGACCCTGAACTTCTTGGCCAGCGCCGACGGCGCCGAAACCATCGCGCTGGATCGGCAGAACCTGACCGTCGCCGGCCTGTCGCTGACTGGCTCGACCCTGACCAGCCAGGCCAACGCCACGACGGCTCTGGCCGCCGTCAACGCCGCCATCACCACCAGCAGCGCGCGTCTGGCCGAACTGGGCGCCCAGTCCAAGCAGATCGAGCGCCACACCACCTATGTCGGCAAGCTGTCGGATGCGCTGGAAGCCGGCATCGGCAATCTGGTCGACGCGGACCTGGCCAAGGAAAGCGCCCGCCTTCAGGCCCTGCAGGTCCAGCAGCAACTCGGCGTTCAGGCCCTGTCGATCGCCAACCAGGCGCCGCAGGTCATCCTGTCGCTGTTCAAGGGCTGATCCGACAGCTTAACGGTTCCTTATCGGCGCCCGCCGCACAATAGGGTCGGAGCCGTCTGAATGATCAACAACAGCTATCTGCTGGGTCTTTTCGGAACGACGACGGGGACGTCGTCGTCAGGCGCCGCCACGACCGCCAGCGCGGCTGTTAAAACCAAGAAGACCCAGCCGACGGCCCCCTGGTCGTCCACGGCGACACCGGCGAAGGCCAGCGATCTGGTCCGCGCGGCTCTGGGCGGCCGCCGCCTGATCGACGAGAGCAATGTCAGCCTGGATCTGGCCGGCGCGTCGACCGACTACCGCAAGATGTTCGCCCTGTATCAGGGCCTGAACACGCTGGGCGCTCTGGCCGACCGTGCCGGCGTCAAGGGGCTGAGCTCGTCGGAAGCCGCCCTGGTGTCCAAGCGGTTTAGCGAAGGCATGGCCGAACTGTCGACCTATTTGAGCACCGCCAGTTTCGAAGACATGCGGCTGGTGCAGGGGGTGGCCCAGACCTCGGTCAAGAGCACCTATGCGCTGGAACGGGCGCCGACCAGCTTCGTCACCGCCCCCATCCACGACGGCGACCCCACCGCCTCTGTCAAGGCGTTCGAAGGCGACGTGAAGTTCTCCGTGACCGTCAAGACGGCGGCCGGGGAGCAGGCGATCGCCATGGACTTGTCTGAGATGGGGGCGACCGATCGGTCGTTGGCCAATGTCACCGCCTATATGAACGGCAAGCTGGAGGACGCGGGCGTCGCGACGCGCATCAGCGCTCAGTTGATCCCGGCCGAGCCGAAGACGGTCAAGAGCGGAACCAAGACCATCACCCTGCCGGCCGGGCCGGATCAGTGGGCGTTGAAGGTCAATGGCGGGACCGGCGAGTCCATCAGCTTCCAGGGCGTCGACACCTCCGACGCCGTCTATGTGACGCAAGGGGTCGGCAAGACCGGCACGGCGGGCCAACTGCTGAAGTTCCAGGCCGACGGCGGCGCGGCGCCGGCCGCCCAGCAAGGCGTCGACGATCCGTTCTGGGTCGAGGGCAGGGTGGGGCACGCCGACCTGCCCGACGGGGTCGCCGCGGTTAAGGCCAGCGCCGTTGCGCCGGACGGTTCCGTCTGGGTCGTCGCCGAACTGACGGCGGGCGACGCCAGTCAACCGATCAAGGGCGCGCGCGATGTTGCCCTGATGAAATATGATTCCGCCGGCAATCTGATGCAGACCAAGCTGCTCGGCGCCGCCTCCAGCGCCAACGGCTTCTCCATCGCTATCGACGACGACGGCCGGGTCGCCCTGGCCGGATCGGTGACCGGGGCGCTGGAACCCGGCAAGAGCGGCGACAACGCGGCCGTGGCCGACAGTTTCGTCTCTGTGTTCGACAATTCGGGCCAAGAGTTGTGGACCCAGCGGCGCGGGGCCAAGGCGGCCGACGAGGCGACCGAGGTTCGCTTCGGCGCCGACGGCATGGTCTATGTCGCCGGACGGTCGAAGTCGGCCATGCCGGGCAATGCGGCCCTGGGCGGCTGGGATTCCTATCTTCAGGCCTTCCAGGGAAAGCCGATCAAGATCAACGGTCCGGACGTGGGCGTGAACGTCGCGACCGTGCAGTTCGGCACCAGCGGCGACGACTCCGTTCAGGCCATGACGGTGTCGGGAAACGACCTCTACACGGCGGGCGTCGAAAACGGGAAGGCGGTCGTGCGCCGCTTCACCCTGGATGCCGAGGGCGTACCGAGCCTGGCTTCGACGCGTGACCTTGGCTACGCCAGCGGCGCGATCGCCGGCATATCGGTCGAGAACGGCAAGGTCGTCGTGACTGGCCATACCGAGAACACCGCCCTCGACATCGCCACGGTGACCAACGCCCATGCCGGCGGCAGCGACGTCTTCATCGCCACCTTGTCGACGGACCTTCAGGCCTCGGCAAACGACCGGCTGACCTATTTCGGCGGGGCGGGCGCGGACACCGCCGCCGATGTCGCCATCAAGGACGGCAAGGTCTGGATCACCGGCACGAACCGCGCGGAAGGCGCCGGTAAGGACGACCCCACGTCCGGCTATCTCGCGCAGATCGATCTGGCCACCGGCCAGGTTCAATCGAACCGAACCTGGCGCGCGGACGGCGATCAGGCCAGGCCGACCAGCCTGAGCCTCGCAGCGGGCGGGGCCAGCGTACTCGACCGCCTCGGCCTGCCCCAGGGCCAGATCATGCAGGCGGATTCCAAACTGCTGACCGTCGCCACCTCTGCCCGCGTCGGGGATCAGTTTTCGATCAGCCCCGCCGCCGGCGGCCGCGCCGTGACTGTGACCATCGACGCCAAGGACACGCTGGAAAGCCTGGCCAAGAAGATCAACGCCGCCTCTGGCCGTCAATTGGAAGCCAAGGTCATCACCGACCTGAAGGCCAAACCCATCGTCCAGCGGCTGGAAATCAAGACGGCGGCCAACAAGGACGGCGCCGTCATCTCCGCCGGAGCGATCGGCAAGGACGCCCTGGGCGCGCTGGGCCTGACGCCCGGCTTCGTCGGTCCGTTGAAGCCGGACAAGGACGCGATCAAGACCTATGGGCTGAACCTGTCGAACAAGCTGAACCTGAACGATCCCGCCGCGATCAAGGCGGCCATCGATTCGCTGGCCCAGGCGATGACGGCGGTCCGGTCCTCCTACCGCGCCTTGGCGCCGTCGACCGGCGGCATAACCAACACCCAGACCGGCAACGGCTCCTCGACCGCCTACCAGCAGACGCAACTGGCCAACTACCAGGCTGCGCTGAGCCGCCTGACGGCTTGATCGCGGTCGGGACCGGTCAAGGCGGTTGACGCCTGACGCCGGGTCGGAGTTATTGACCTCCTCATCCGCGAAAGCCCGTTCATGGCCCTTCCGAAAGACAACCGCGTCATCCTGTTGGTCGGCGCCGGCGTGGCGATCGTCATCGCCGTCGTTCTCGCCCTGATCTTCACGGGCAGCGGCGACAAGACGACGGAAGCACCGCCGGCGTCCAAGGGCGGCCTTGTCGTCAATCTGGCCGAGGCGCCCACACTGGAGCCGACGCGGGAACTGCGCTGCTTCGTCGACGGGCAGTTCGTCGGCATGGCGACCCTGGCGGTCTGCGCCCAGCGCAATGGGCTGGCGACAGACGCTCTGGACGTCGGGCTGGACGCGACGGGCGCCTTGGCCGCCGCCCCGACCGCCGCCTTCGCCCCGCCGCCCGAACTGCCTACGGTCGAGATGGCCGAAACCCCGCCGCCGGCCTCCGTCGAACAGACGCCTGCGCCGCGCCCTACACCCGTGGCCAGCGGCAGCCCCTGCCTGCGCCACACCGGCTCCGACTGGCGGACCCTGTCGCCAAGCATGAGCCTGAACGCCTGCGTTCAGGCGCTTTACGCCGGAACCTGCGTCGGGCCGGGCGACGCCCAATACGGCCGCTGGGGCGATACGACCCTGCGTCTGGTGCCGCGCCGGGTGGAACAGTCCAATGACAACAACCGTTTCAGGACCCTGGCCGAGCAGGATCGCAACTGCCAATTCACGGGAATGAACTGATGCGTTTCGTCGCCCTCGCCGCCATCGCTGGGACCGCTCTGCTGGGCGCCTGCTCCAGCGAACCCAAATATGAGTTCGCCGAGGGCGCCTGCTACTTCGTGGCGACGCCGGACAATGCGCCGCCGCGCCTGCAGAAAATCGCCGACAACCAGCCCCAGTTGGAACAATGCGCCGCGCGGCTGGAGGAGATGCGCCTTCGCTTCCTGCGCATGGGCGGATCGAACCAGGAAATCGCCGGCGCCTATCAGGGTCGGTTCATCTTCGTCGATCGCGAAGGGGTCAAGATCGGCAAGAGCCTGACCGGCAGCCGCTTCTTCGCCATGGCCCGCACCGGCGACGGTCGTCTGGCCATCCCCGGCGCCATCCAGCGCGACGAGACGGGTCGTCCCATCGCCATCGCAGCAGACCCCGGCGCCAAGTAGGGCTTGCGCGAAAAGAACAAAGGTGGAACATTTCGTTAATGATCCACCGTTTTGGCGGGTCGGATGTCGAAAGCGGCTGGCGGTGACGTGCTGCTCCGGTCAGACATCGGACTGAATTGACGGGGCGGGCGAAGTCGTCGCCGCCTCACACGAGAAGGAAGTTTCCATGGCGGGCAGCGTCAATAAGGTCATTCTGGTCGGCAACCTGGGTCGAGATCCCGAAATCCGTTCCATGCCCAACGGCGACCGCATCGCCAACCTGTCCATCGCCACCTCGGAAACCTGGCGCGACAAGTCATCGGGCGAGCGCAAGGAAAAGACCGAGTGGCACCGGGTCGTCATCTTCAACGACAACATCGTCAAGGTGGTCGAAAACTATGTGAAGAAGGGCTCGACCGTCTACATCGAGGGCGCGCTCCAGACCCGCAAATGGACCGACCAGCAGGGCGTCGAGAAATATTCGACCGAGATCGTGGTCAGCCGCTTCAAGGGTGAACTGACCATGCTGGGCGGCCGTTCGGAAGTCGGCTCGTCGGGCGGCGGTTACGGCGGCGGTGGCGGCTACGGCGGCGGTCGCGGCGATGACGACTATTCCTCGGGCTTCTCCACCGGCGGCGCCAACAAGCCGAGCGGCCCCAAGGAAAGCTACGACCTCAACGACGACATCCCGTTCTGAGGTCAGACCGTTGGGGCGGGGGCCTTACAGCTATCGTCAGGATCCCGCCGTTCCGGCCTTTCCTGACGACCGGCCCCTGGTTCTGTTCGATGGCGACTGCGCGCTCTGCTCCGGTTCGGCGCGCAAGATCCTGAAGCATGACAGGGCAGGGAGGATCAGGCTCGCGCCGACGCAGTCGCCTCTGGGTCGGGCGCTTCTCGTCCACTACGGCGTCGATCCCGACGATCCCTATACGATGCTGCTGATCCAGGACGGCGTCGCGCGCGAGCGGTCCGACGGCGTTCTGGGCATCGCCGCCCTGCTGCCGCCGCCCTATCGACTGGCCGTCGTCGGGCGGATCGTACCGCGGATCCTCCGCGACACCCTCTATGACTTTATCGCGCGTCGCCGCCGCCGGTTTCCCGGCGCGGCCTGGTGCGCCATGCCGCCAGAAGGCATTGATCTGACGGACCGGGTGCTGGGATGAGTGGACGCGTGCTGGTCCTGGGGGCCAACGGCTTCATCGGTTCGCACGTGGCGGCGGCCCTGTCGTCGGCTGGCTGGTCCGTTCGCGCCGGGGCGCGCCGCATCATCGAACCTGCCCGTCGCGCGCCGACGTTCGACTGGGTCGTCGCCGACTTCGCCAAGCTGACGACACCCCAGGCCTGGGCGCCTCTGCTGATCGGCGTGGAAGCGGTGGTGAACTGCGTCGGCGTGCTTCAGAATGGCGCGGGCGACAGCACGCGCGCCGCCCATGTCGACGGCCCGCGCGCCTTGATCGCGGCGTGCCAAGCGGCGGGTGTGCGGCGGCTGGTGCATATCTCCGCCGTCGGCGCGGACGACGAGGCCGGCACCGACTACGCCCGCACAAAGGCCGAGACCGAGCGGATGATCGAGACCAGCGGCCTGGATTGGCTGATCCTGCGGCCGTCGCTGGTGGTGGATCGCGCGGCCTTCGGGGGCACTGGCCTGATCCGGGCGCTAGCGGCGTTTCCGCTGTTCAGCCCGGTCGTGGGCGGCGACCAGATTTTCCGCCCGATCCCGCTGGGCGACCTGTCCGCCGCCGTCGTCGCGGCGTTGAAACCCACCGCGCCGTCGCATCGGACGCTGGACATGCCGGGGCCGGAGCCGGTGACGATGGTCGAGACGATGCGTCTTTACCGCGGTTGGATGGGGTTGAGCCCGGCGCCGGTGATCTGCGTTCCGCGTGTCCTGGCCGCGCCCGCCCTGGCGACCGGCGACCTTCTGGGTCGGCTGGGCTGGTGCTCGCCGATCCGCACGACGGCGATCAAACAGATGGATCATGACGTGTCCGGCCGCGACAGCGGCTGGGCGCAGGCGCTTGGTGTGCCAACACGCGGATTCACCCGCTTCCTCGCCGAGACCCCAGCCTCGGTTCAGGACGTCTGGCACGCACGCCTTTGGTTCGTGCGGCCGGTCTCCATCGTGACCCTGGGCCTGTTCTGGCTGGTCACGGGCCTGATCAGCTTTGGCCCGGGTTGGGACCGCGCCGTCGCCATCCTGCATGAGGGTGGATACGGCCGCATGGCCGGCCCAGTTGCGTGGTGGGGCGCGTTGCTGGACGTGGTGCTGGGGCTGACGCTGTTCGTGCGGCCGTGGACGGCGTGTGTGGCGATCTTCATGTGCCTGGCCACCGTCGGCTATCTGACGGCCGCGACGCTCAGCCTGCCGCACTTCTGGATCGATCCGCTGGGACCATGGCTCAAGGTCCTGCCGATGATGGCCCTTTGCCTGTTCGTGGCGGCGACGGACGCGCGCCGATGACCGCCTATGTGCTGCTCAAGATCGTTCACATCCTGTCGGGCGCGGTGCTGTTCGGTACAGGCGCCGGCATCGCCTTCTTCATGCTGCGCGCTCACGCGACCAAGGACGCCAGGACCGTCGCCGAGGTCGGTCGCATCGTCGTTCTGGCTGATTTCGTCTTCACCGCGACCGCCGTGGTGATCCAGCCAATCAGCGGCTTGGGCCTGATCCATCTGCAGGGCTGGTCGCTGACCAGTCCGTGGCTGCTGGCCGCCTATGGGCTTTATGTCCTCATCGGCGTTTGCTGGCTGCCGGTCGTGTGGATCCAGTACCGGATGATGAAGCTGGCCGAACAAGCGGCAGGGGAGGGCGCCGCCCTGCCATCCGCCTATCATCGGCTGTTCCGTTGGTGGTTCGCCCTGGGCTGGCCCGCCTTTGCCGGCGTCCTGGCCATCTACTGGCTGATGGTCGCCAAGCCGGATTTCTGAGCGGAAACCTGAGGTCATCCAAAGTGAGCCGACGCGGCGGGCGCACCGTGTCATAGGGCAGTCATGACCGACGTCCGTTCCGAAGTTGCGCCTGCGCCCGCACCCCTGCCCAAGAGGCCTCACGCCCTGACAGGGTTGGAGATCGCCGCCATCGTGGCGATCATCGTGGTGTGGGGCGTCAACAACGCCGGGGCCAAGCTGGCGACGCAGGAGTTGTCGCCGCTGTTGGTCGGCGCCATCCGGTTCGGCATCGCCACGGCCTGTCTGATCGCCTTCGTGCGGCCGCCGTTCCCGGACTGGAAGAGCCTGATGCTGATCGTCATCATCGGCGGGCCGATCCAGTACGGCCTGGCCTACACGGCCTACTGGCTGGCGACGGACGTCAGCCCGGTGACCGTGGCCAACCAGTTGTGGATCCCCTTCACGACCCTGTTCGCCTTCCTGATCCTGGGCGAGCGGCTGTCCAAGGCGGCCTTGGTCGGCATGGGAGTGGCCTTCGTCGGCGTGGCGTGGATGACGCTGGACGCCCATGCGCTGCAGGACTGGAAGGCCATTCTGGTCGCCATCGCGGCCGGCGCCGCCTGGGGCGTGACCACGGTGGTCGCGCGTCGCACCACCTCCATCCCGCCGCTGAAGATGCAGGGTCTGCTGGCGCTGGGCGCCTTTCCCGTCATGGCCTTCGGCTCGGCGGTGTTCGAGCATGGCCAGTGGGAGGCGGTGAAGCGCGCCACGCCCATGGTCTGGGCCTCATTGCTGTGGGCGGGCGTGGTGTCGTCCGTGCTGGCGACTACCCTGCTGTTCTGGCTGGTCCAGCGGCGCGAGGCGGGGCGGGTGACGCCCTATCTGCTGGTCACGCCGGTGGTGTCGATGTTCATCGGCTGGAGCTTCATGGGCGACATCCTGACGCCGCAGATTCTGACGGGATCGGCCATCACCATGGGCGGGGTGGCCCTGGTGGCCCTGGCCGAACGGGGCTTGCGTGCGGGGGCCGCCAAGGCTTGATCTGTTCCTGATCGTATCAGGAGCCCGTCATGCACCACGCCCCCCTCGACGCCGACCACGTTTCCCGCCGCTGGCTGGGCAAGGCAAAGCACGATCTTGCGGCGAACGAAGCCGTCGTCGTTCAGAGCACCGCCGATCGTCGCCCTGTGTCCGAAGACATCAACGAGACCTTCGACGACCGCCAAACCTTTGGAGAGCGGCTGGCCGATCGGGTTGCGGCGTTCGGCGGTTCGTGGCCGTTCATCATCGCGTTCGGCGTCTTCCTGGCGATCTGGACCGGGCTGAACCTGCTGCTGCGCAAGGAAGCCTTCGACCCCTATCCCTTCATTTTCCTGAACCTGGTCCTGTCGATGCTGGCGGCGATCCAGGCGCCGGTCATCATGATGAGCCAGAACCGCCAGGCGTCAAAGGATCGGCTGGACGCGGGCAATGACTATCAGGTCAATCTGAAGGCCGAAATCGAGATCATGGCCCTGCTGGAAAAGGTCGAACACCTGACCGCCCGGCAGGAGGAGCAGACCGAACTGATCCGCCGTTTGCTCGCACAAAAAGAGACCCGCTGAACGCTGTCCAGCGGGCCATCTTCCGTGCCTTAGAAAGACTTAGCTTGCGCTGAGCGCCGCGCAGGCCACCCGGTCGCCGGCCCCGCCGATGGGCTGGGTCGAATGGTCGTCGGGGTTGGCGTGGATGATGATGGCCGAGCCGTCGGCGTCCCAAAGCCATTGGCCGGGGCCTTCGGAAGAGATCCGGGCGCGGGTCGTGAACAGTTCGGCGTTCACCTTGCCGTCCGCACCGGCCCAGACGTTGGGAAGGTCGCCGTCGTCCGGCCCGGCGGCGTTCAACAGGCCGTGCGGAGCCTTGGGCTCGCCGTGGTTGATGTGGGCCCCGGACGAGGTGAAGGGCGCGGCGCATTCGCCGTTCGCATGGATGTGGATGCCGTGCCAGCCGGGCGTCAGGCCCGAAGCCTCGATCTTCATCAGCAGGCCGGTCGGCCCCTGACGCAGGTCGACGCGGCCGATATTGGCGCCCGAGGCGTTGATCAGAACGGCCTGTCCTGTCGCGCCGACGGGCGCGCGTTCGACGGCCGCCTGGGGCGCGTTTCCGGTCGCGGCGCAGGCGGTTGTCAGGGCCAAGGGGGAGGCCAGGAGAAGGGCGGCGGCGAGGCGGGTGGCGCGCATGTCGAAAGTCCTTTCAGAGACGGGCTTTCACGGCGACGTCGCTTTGCCACCGAGGCCCTGGAATGCTAGAAATCGTCACAGCGGATCACGTTCCGATTCCGGCCGCATAAAGCCACGCTTCATTGACCGACGACAGCTACGAAAACGCCGCATCTCCGATCGTTCCGGGAGGCGGCGGCTCCGACATTTCCACGATCACGATCGAGGACGAACTGAAGCGTTCGTACCTCGACTACGCCATGAGCGTGATCGTCTCGCGCGCGCTTCCTGACGCCCGGGACGGGTTGAAGCCGGTTCACCGTCGCATCCTGTATTCGATGCACGACCTGAACATGACGCCTGAGCGCAGCTATTCGAAATGCGCCCGTGTCGTCGGTGACGTGCTGGGCCGGTTCCACCCCCACGGCGACGCCTCGGTCTATATGGCCCTGGTACGGATGGCGCAGCCGTTCTCGATGGGGCTGATGCTGGTCGACGGCCAGGGCAACTTCGGTTCGGTCGACGGCGATATGCCCGCCTCGATGCGTTACACTGAGGCCCGGATGGCCCCGGCCGCCGTCGCCCTGATGGCCGACATCGACAAGGACACGGTCGATTTCCAGCCGAACTACGACGAGAAGGAGTTGGAGCCGGTCGTCCTGCCGAGCCGGATCCCGAACCTGCTGGTCAATGGCGCGGGCGGCATCGCCGTCGGCATGGCGACGAACATCCCGCCGCACAATCTGGGCGAGGTCGTGGACGCGGCCCTGGCCCTGCTGGATGATCCGAACGTCACCGACGACGCCCTGCTGGACATCGTGCCCGGCCCGGACTTCCCCACCGGCGGCGAGATCATGGGACGCACCGCCCCGCGCAACGCCCTGCGCGACGGTCGCGGCTCGGTCGTCGTGCGCGGCCGCGCCTCGGTGGAGGAGATCCGCAAGGACCGCGAGGCCATCGTCGTCACCGAGCTGCCCTATCAGGTCAACAAACAGACCCTGATCGAGCGCATCGCCGAAATGGTGCGCGAGAAAAGGCTGGAAGGCATCTCCGACGTTCGCGACGAATCCGACCGCCAGGGCATGCGGATCGTGATCGAGCTGAAGCGCGACGCGTCTGGCGACGTGATTCTGAACCAGCTGTGGCGTTATACCGCCATGCAGAGCTCGTTCGGCGTCAACATGCTGGCGCTGAACCACGGCCGGCCCGAGCAGATGGGCCTGCGCCAACTGCTGCAGATCTTTCTCGACTTCCGCGAGGAGGTGGTGGTCCGCCGCGTCAAGTTCGAGCTGAACAAGGCCCGTGATCGCGGCCACGTCCTGGTCGGTCTGGCCGTCGCCGTCGCCAATATCGACGAGGTGATCCACATCATCCGCTCGTCGGCCGATCCGACCGAGGCGCGCGAGCGCCTGCAGGCCAAGGCCTGGCCCGTCGGCGACATGATGGCCCTGGTCGAACTGATCGCCGATCCGCGCAGCGTCGTGATCAATGGCGACAGCCTGAAACTGACCGATGAACAGGCCCGCGCCATCCTGGCCCTGACCCTGTCGCGTCTGACCGGTCTGGGCCGCGACGACATCTTCGGCGAGGCGCACGGCCTGGCCGACACCATCCAGGGCCACCTGACCATCCTGTCGGACCGCAAGAACGTCTTGGCCATCATCCGCGATGACCTGATCGACGTGAAGGATCGGTTCGCGGTTCCGCGCCGCACCCTGATCGGGGAAGGCGACGGGGAGATGGAGGATGAAGACCTGATCCCGCGCGAGGACATGGTCGTCACCGTCACCCACGGCGGCTACGTCAAGCGTGTGGCCCTGAACGCCTATCGGACCCAGCATCGCGGCGGCAAGGGCCGCAGCGGCATGTCGATGAAGGACGAGGACGCCATTACCGGCGTGTTCAGCGCCTCGACCCACACCCCGGTCCTGTTCTTCGCCACCAACGGCAAGGCCTACAAGCTGAAGACCTGGCGTCTGCCGCTGGGCAATCCGCAATCGCGGGGCAAGGCCTTCGTCAACCTGCTGCCCATCGAGCCGGGCGACAGCATCATGAACGTCCTGCCTCTGCCCGAGGACGAGACGACCTGGGGCGACTACGACATCATGTTCGCCACCTCGAGCGGCGACGTGCGGCGCAACAAGCTGTCGGACTTCGCCACCGTGAACCGCGCCGGCAAGATCGCCATGAAGCTGGAAGGCTCTGACCGCATGGTCGGCGTCGGCCTGTGCACGGCGGACGACGACGTGCTGCTGACCACGGCGCTGGGCCGCGCGATCCGGTTCAAGGCCGACGACGTGCGCGTGTTCAAGGGCCGGGACTCCACCGGCGTCCGGGGCGTGCGGCTGCAGGATGGCGACGAGGTCATCTCCATGGCCATCCTGGGCCGTGTGGATGCGACGCCGGAAGAACGCGCCGCCTACGTCAAACACGCCAACGCGATGCGCAAGGCCCTGGCCGGCGCGGAAGCGGAAGAGGATGCCGCAGCCCCGGTCGAGGCCGAAGACGATGTCGCGGATGCGGCTCTGACCGTGGAGCGGATCGCCGAACTGGGCGCCGCCGAACAGTTCATCCTGACGGTCACTGAAACCGGCTTCGGCAAACGATCCTCGGCCTACGAATACCGCCGCACCGGTCGTGGCGGTCAGGGTCTGACGGCCCACGGCCTGGGCGGTCGCGCCGGCACGCGTCTGGCGGCGGCCTTCCCGGTCGAGGAGACGGACGACCTTCTGCTGGTCACCTCGGGCGGTCAGATGATCCGCACTCGCATCGATCAGGTCCGCATCGTCGGCCGCTCCAGCCAGGGCGTCACCATCTTCCGCACCGGCAAGGACGAGAAGGTCGTTTCGGTTGAACGTCTGCCGGAAAGCGGCGGCGCAGATGATGCCGATGTCGGCGGAGAAGACGGCGGCGAGGTCTGATCCGCCTCCGCCCAGCGGGCAATGGGAGGGTCGTTTGAGCGCGACGATTCTGATCGACGGCCTTCCCGCCACGCCTGACGACCTGGCGCACCAGGCGTTGGTCAACTACGGCGCCTACACCTCCTTCCGCGTCGAGGATGGCGCCGCGCGCGGCCTCGACCTCCACCTCGCGCGTCTGGAGCAGGCCGCCGTCGAACTGTTCGGCGAACGCCCCGGCGAGTCGAAGTTCCGGCGTCTGATGGCGCTGGCCGTCGCCGGCCGAGACGCCTGCTGGCTACGCGTCAGCCTGTTCTCGCCCGAGATCGTCCATCGCAACCCGACCTACGTCGGCCGACCCAAGGTGATGACCAGTGTTTCCCATGCGCCGCCGCCGCTGGCGACCCAAGTGCGGGTCACCGCCATGCGCTATGAGCGCGAGGCGCCGCATCTGAAGCATCTCGCCACCTTCGGCCTGATTCGCGCGCGCCGCGCCGCGCGCGCCGCTGGGTTTGACGACGCCCTGTTTGTGGATGGTGAAGGGCGGGTCACAGAGGGCACGCTGTGGAACATCGGCTTCGTCCAAGGCGACCGGATCGTCTGGCCCCAGGCCCCGATGCTGGCGGGCGTGACCCAGGCCTTGATCGCGCGCGGGCTGCCCCAGGTCGGGCTGACCAGTGAAACGCGACCAATTCGTCTCGACGAGGTCGGCGCCTTCGACGGCGCCTTCCTGTGCAACAGCGCCACGCCCGTCTGTCCGATCACCGTCATCGACGATGTCGCCTTCGCCAATGACCCGGCCCTGCTCGCCAAGGTCGAAGCGGCTTGGAGCGTCCAGGCAGCCCAGCCCATCTTGGATCATGACGATGACGAAGGCGTCAGCCGGCTAGGCCGCTGATTTCGCACCTGCTAAACGACGCTGACGCCACGCGACAGGCCGGGGAGACACGCATGCGCATCGGACTTTATCCGGGCACCTTCGACCCGGTGACGAACGGGCATACCGACATCATCAAGCGTGCGCTGAAGCTAGTGGACCGACTGGTCATCGGCGTCGCCCAAAACGACGACAAGGGGCCGCTGTTCTCCACCGCCGAACGGGTCGAGATGCTGAAGGCCGAGATGGCGCCCCTCGGCGGCGACATCGTGGTCCAGCCGTTTTCGACACTGCTGATGCATTTCGCCGAAGAGCTGGACGCCAGCGTCATCATCCGGGGTCTGCGCGCCGTCGCCGACTTTGAATACGAGTTCCAGATGACGGCCATGAACCAGCGCCTCAATCAGGACATCGAGACCGTATTCCTGATGGCCGATCCGCGCCATCAGGCCATCGCCTCGCGGCTCGTCAAGGAGATCGCCCGGCTGGACGGCGCGATCGACAGTTTCGTCAGCCCCGCCATCGCCGAGCGCGTGCGGGCAAAGGTCAAGAACGGTTAGGGTAGACAAGACCATGCGTACCGCCATCATCGCAACGACCGTCGCCGCTCTTCTCGCGGCTGGCGCGGCTCAGGCCCCCGCTGTGGCGCAAACGACGCCGGCGGCGTCCGACTGGCGCGCCATCGCGCCGGAAAACCTGCTCGTTATCGATACGTCGAAGGGCCGGGTGCTGGTCGAACTGATCCCCGTCGCCGCGCCCAACCATGCGGAACGCATCCGCACCCTGGCCAACCAGGGCTTCTACGACGGTCTGAAGTTTCACCGCGTCATCCCTGATTTCATGGCGCAAACCGGCGATCCGAAGGGCACGGGCGAGGGCGGCAGCGAGCTGCCGGACCTGAAGGCCGAGTTCAGCTTCCGTCGTGGACGCGACGCCAACTTTGTCGCCGTGCCCAGCGTCGGCGCGGGCGTGCGCGGTCTGGTCGGCGATCTGCCGGTCCAGACCCAACCCGACGCCCAAATGATGGTCACCGCCGACTTCAAGGTCGACGCCCACGGCCTGTTCTGTCCCGGCGTGCTGGGCATGGCCCGCTCGGGTTCGCCGGACAGCGCCAACAGCCAGTTCTTCCTGATGATGGGTACGCGCGAACAGCTGGACGGCATCTACACCGCCTTCGGCCGCGTGGTGTCCGGCCTGGACGTGGTCGGCAAGCTGAAGAAGGGTTCGGACGCCGAGGACGGCAAGGTGACCGATCCTGACACCATGAGCCGCGTCCGCATGGCCTCGGCCCTGCCCGAGGCCGAGCGTCCGACGGTGCGCGTGCTGAACGCCGGCAGCGCCGCCTTCGCCGAACGGATCGCCACGGCGCGCGCCGCGCGCGGCGCCGCCTTCAGCGTCTGCGATGTTCAGCCGGTCGCCGAAGTGACTGGCGGCTGAGGCTTTCGCAAACGGGGGAGGGGATGATGACGATACGAACGATGGCGATGGCGGCGGCCGTGCTGGCTGCGACGGCGGGCGCCGCCCTGGCGCAAGACGCGACCGCCGTTCCCGCGCCTCCGCCGCCGCCCGGTGAATGGAGGACCATCGCGCCCGAGAACCTGCTGGTCATCGACACCAACAAGGGGCGGGTTCTGGTCGAACTGGCGCCCGAGATTGCGCCTGCCCATGTCGAGCGCATCAAGTTGCTGGCGTCGCGCGGATTCTTCGACAACCTGGTCTGGCACCGGGTGATCGACTGGTTCATGGCCCAGACCGGCGATCCGCTGGGCACGGGCGAGGGGCAAAGCTGGTATCCCGACCTGAAGGCCGAGTTCACCTTCCGCCGTGGCGCGGACATGGCCTTCACTCCCGTGGCGGCCCCGGTGGGCGCCCTGGTCGGCTTTGTCGATTCCATCCCGGTCCAGACCCAGCCCGACGCCCTGATGTCCGGCACCAGCGACAAGAAGGTCCACGGTTGGGCGCTCTATTGCCCCGGTGTCGCGGGCATGGCGCGTGACGAGGGCAATGACACCGCCAACAGCCAGTTCTTCCTGATGCGTCAGGCCTATCCGGCGTTGGACAAGCGCTATACCGTCTGGGGCCGGGTCGTGTCCGGTCTGGACGTCGTGCGATCGCTGAAGGCCAGCGACACGCCGGATGGTCTGGTGCAGGGACCGGATCAGATGACCCGCGTCCGCGTGGCGTCAGATCTGCCCGCAGCCGAACGTCCGACGGCAGCCATTCTGAACACCAACTCCGCCACCTTCCAGACCCTGGCGCAGCAGGCGCGCCAGGCGCGCGGCGCGGATTTCTCGGTCTGCGACATCGAACTGCCGGTGCGCGTCACGCCCGCCGCCTGATCAGGCGGCGGGGGCCGGCCGCCCCCGTCCGCGCCGACGACGCCGTCCCCTCGGCGGCTTCTTGTCTTCGCGCATTCGTTGCAGCAGCAGGCCTTCGCGCAAGCCCCGATCCGCGACCCGCACCCGTTCCGACGGCCAGGCGCGCTGCACCGCCTCCAGGATGGCGGCGCCCGCCAAAACGAGGTCCGCCCGATCGGGACCGATGCAGGCCTCGCGCGCCCGGCCGTCCGGACCCAGCGCCTTCAGCCGATCCGCCGCCGCCTCGCAGTCGGCGCGCGTCATCCACAAGCCATCGACCCGGTCTCGATTGTACCGCGGCAGATTCAGATGAATGCCGGCCAAGCTGGTGATCGCGCCCGATGTGCCGACCAGATGCGCCCGGTTCTGCCGAAACAGGTCCAGCATCGGTTCGTCGACGATCCCGCCCGCTGCAATAGCCGCGCCCATGTCGGCGACCATCGCCTCGTACCAGTCCTCGCCGGAGTTCGGGGGCTCGGGATGCCGCTCGGCCAAGGTCACGACCCCCACCGGCGCCGACATCCAGGCGGTGGTCGTCCAGTCGGTCCCGCTGCGCTTCAGCCACGACATCTCGGTCGAGCCGCCGCCGACATCGATGACCAGCACCGCCTCGGCCTTGGGGTCGATCAGGTTCAGGCATCCCTCGACCGCCAGCCGCGCCTCTTCGGCGGGATCGATGATCCGCAGGCGCAGGCCCGTGCCCTTGCGCACCCGGTCGATGAAGTCGGCGCCGTTCTCGGCCGCGCGGCAGGCCTGGGTGGCGACGGCGCTCAGTCGCGCGGAATCGACGCCCTTGCGCACGATCCGCTCGGCGCACAGGGCCAGGGCGTCATACGCCCGGTCCATGGCGCGCGGGTCTAACAGGCCCGTCCGCGACAGCCCTTCGCCCAGCCGCACGATGCGGCTGAAGCTGTCGACCACGCGAAAGCCTTCGCGTGACGGCCGCGCGATCAGCAGCCGGCAATTGTTGGTCCCCAGATCGAGCGCGCCATACAGCGGCGCATCTCGACCCGACGCATCCCTCGAACGGGAAGGCTGGGACCGCTCGTCGCGCCGTCGAGGCGCGCCGTGGGTCTCCGGCATGGGCCGTCATCCGTTGTGGGCGGTCCAAAGCGGCGCCCGTCCTGGTCAGCCTAACCCGCCAGGATCGTCCGCGCCAAGCCATTCTGTCAGGAAGATGAACAGACCGGCAGGCATTGGGGTCATGCGTTGGATCGTATGAAGTGCGATGACCCGCATTCAGACCGCACGTTTCGCCATCGGCCAAATCGTACGCCACCGCGACGACGCCTTTCGCGGCGTCGTGATGGATGTGGATCACGCCTATGAGGGACCGGCCGGTGAAAGCGGCCTGGTCAGGCCGGACCAGCCCTTCTACCGCGTCTTCGCCCTGGGCGAGGACGGCGGGTTCGTCGCCTACGCCGCCGAAGGCGCTCTGGAAGACGGCGATTCCGTGCTGCTGCCCGACGACGCCGAGCGGTGGTTCACCACCGACGGCATGGGCCACCACGCCCCGCTGGACGAACGTCTGCACTGACGGTTGGAAGCCATGGCGGCTCCGGGCTAGGATGGCGGCAAAAGAGGAATACGCCATGTCCGACTTCGAACACGTCTTCGAAAAGCCGCCCGAGGGCGCGGCCGCCGACTGGACCATTCCCCAGAATTGGGCCGCCTACACCGAGGTCGAGCACCAGACCTGGGACACGCTCTACGCCCGGCAGATGAAGATCCTGCCCGGTCGCGCCTGCGACGCCTTCATGCGGGGACTGGACGCGCTGGACCTGAACGCCGGCGGCATTCCCGAGTTCGACGTGATCAATCCCAAGCTTCAGGCCCTGACGGGCTGGACCGTCGTCTGTGTGCCGGGCCTGGTCCCGGACGAGGTCTTCTTCGATCACTTGGCCAATCGCCGCTTCGTCTCGGGCCAGTTCATCCGCAAGCCGGACCAGCTGGATTACCTGCAGGAACCCGACATCTTCCACGACGTCTTCGGCCACGTGCCGATGCTGACCGACCCCGATTTCGCCGCCTATATGGAGGCCTATGGCAAGGGCGGGCAGCGGGCGGCCAGCCTGGGCATGCTGCCGAACCTGGCGCGCCTGTACTGGTATACGGTCGAGTTCGGCCTGATGAAGGAGGCGGACGGCCTTCGCATCTACGGCGCCGGCATCGTTTCTTCGGCGACCGAGAGCGTCTTTGCTCTGGACAACCCGTCGCCCAACCGCCTGGGTTTCGACCTGGAGCGGGTGATGCGAACCCTCTACCGGATCGACGACTTCCAGCAGGTCTATTTCGTCATCGACAGCCTGGAAGCTCTGAAGGACGAGACGCTTAAGGACTTCGGCCCGGTCTATGCGGCGCTGAAAGGCAAGGACGACCTCGCCATCGAAACCGTCCTGCCGACCGATCAGGTCTTCACCCGCGGCACCCAGGCCTACGCCCAGCGCGGCGGGCGGTTCGCGGCCTGATCGGCGTCAGTTCTCGACGAAAGTTGCTGAAACTACTGTACCTTGCGCGGGCATAATCAGAACGCATTCCGCTCCGTTCGCTGTCGCGTCACAGCCTTGCCACTCGACGCGCCAGCCTGTCGTTCCAGGGTTTTCGGCCCTTAAGTGAATGCGTGTGCCAGCGGGCGTGCGAAGCCAACAAAGGCGTGGCGCCTCATACGGGTCGTACTGAAATCGAGTGGCGCCGCAACGCACGCCGACCGGTTCGCTGCGAACAATGGCGTTACGGGTGGCGCCGCCTGATGCCGTGATGCTCAGTAGCGGATCAATGCGGTGCGCCTCAACGACGATGTCGGTCAGAGTGGTTGCTTCCACTTGTTGTCCAAGCGCAACGGCGATCGTGGCTAGAAATATTAGCAAAGCTGAAGCTCAGAAAAGTCATGGTTGACCGAACCGTATGAACCTGGGTCCGCGCGCCTTCAAGTCGGCGATCAATTGTCGTGTTCAGCCTTTTACGCCGGGTATCGGGCGATATTAGCGACCGCCCCAGCGCCATTCTCATCTATATCCTTTGGAATGGATAGAAATCGGCACCCAATCCCAGCAGGCTCGTCAGTTCGTCCAGCGCGCTGCGGCTTTCCGTGAGCAGGTCAGGATCGGCCAGATCGCCGGGGCGCAGTTCGTCGCGGTACCAGCGCCCGGCCCAATCCGACAAACGCGCATGCAGGTCGTCCGTAAGGCGCATGGCCGGGTTCGTCGCCGCCAGCTCGGCCTCGGTCAGGACGACGCGCAGCCGCAGGCAGGCCGGTCCGCCGCCGTTGCGCATCGACTGGCGCACATCGACATACTGTACCCGGCCGATCGGACCGTTGGAGGCGGCCAGCGCTTGCGCCACCGCATGGCTGCGTGGGTTGTCGCGGGTCTCGGTCGGACAGATCAGGGTCAGTCGATCCTCCCCCGGAACCTGGATCAGCATGGAGTTGAACAGATAGCTCGAGATCGCATCGGCCAGCGGCAGCTCGGTTGACGAGACCTCGACGAAGATCGGCTCGAACAGGCCATCGGCCGCACGGCGAATGGCGGCCTGGGTTGCGGCCGTGTCCTCGAACGCCAGATCGTGGAAGAACAAGGTGTCCAGCGCCCCGACGCAGACGACGTCGTTGTGGAAGGTGCCGCCCGCGATGGCGGCGCGGGATTGCTGGGCCAGGACCGGCCGTCCGGCTTCGTGGCGGCGCACGTTGGCTTCCGACGCTTCGCGCGTCTGGCGGGCGGGGAAGGGGCCGTCCCAAGGCTCGAACGCCTCGCGACCCCAGACCAGCAGATTGACGCCGCGACCACCATGCTCGGCGCACAGGCGAACGTGGTTTGCGGCGCCTTCGTCGGCCAGATGCGCGACCGCGGGCAGGGCGTCGTGGACGGCAAACCGGCTGGCGTCAGGAAACAGGGCGTCCAGTGCGCGCTTGGTCTGCCGGTGCTCCAGACTGCGGTGCAGATTGGTGTGCAGATTGGCCGGCGTGAAATGCACCCGGCCGTCGGCGGCGTCGGCGCTGGGCGTCACTGTCGCGGCGTTGGCGGCCCACATGGGCGAGGCCGAACAGGCGGCGGCGGCGAACGACGGCGCGCTCCGCCAGGCCCGCTCCAGGACCTGGGCGTCCGATCCGGTGAAACCCAGGGTCCGAAGGAAGGGAATATTCGGTCGCTCATGCGGCGGCAGGACGAACTGGGGCAGGCCCAGGTCCGCCAGGGTCTTCATCTTGTCGAGGCCCTGAAGCACGGCCGCGCGCGGATTGGACGCCTCGCCCTTGTTCAGGCTGGACGCCAGATTGCCGGGCGACAGACCGGCGTAGGAATGGGTCGGCCCGATCAGACCGTCGGCGTTGGCCTCGACAGCGCTGATCATCGCAATCCCTTGATCTCGCCTTCGATGTTGGCGACGGCGTCGGCCTCGAAACTGGCGACCGGATAGGCGCAATAGTCGGCGGCGTAATAGGCGCTGGGCCGGTGGTTGCCGCTGGCCCCCAGGCCGCCGAACGGCATGTCGCCGGCGGCGCCGGTGGTCGGGCGGTTGAAGTTGACCACGCCGGCGCGAATGCGGCGGATGAAGTGGTCCCAGTTCTTCGGATCATCGCTGACCAGACCGGCGGACAGGCCGTAGCGGGTCGCATTCGCCGCCTGGATCGCCGCCTCGAACGAGGCGACGCGCGTTACCGACAGGAAGGGGGCGAACATCTCTTCGTCCGGCACGTCGATCCCGGTCACGTCGATGATGGCCGGCTTGACGAAGGCGCCCGGAAGGTTGGCGACCGGCCCCGAGGCGCGGATGACCTTGGCCCCGCTATCGATGCGTTCCTGCAAAGCCTTCAGCGCCGCCTCGGCGGCACGCGCCGAGATCAGCGGGCCGGCATAGGGTTCGGGATCGCTGTCCCACGGGCCGAAGATCAGCCGGTCGGACAGGGCGGCGATGGCTTCGATGATCGCATCGCCTTGCGGCCCTTCCGGCACGATCAGGCGACGCGCGCACGAGCAACGCTGGCCGGTGGTGATGAAGGCGGACTGCACCGCGATGCCCGCGACGGCCTCGGCATCCGCTGCATCCCACACGACCAGCGGGTTATTGCCGCCCAGCTCCAGCGCCAGGATGACATGAGGATCGTCGGCGAACTTCCTGCGGAAATGCGCGCCGGCCGCGCCCGAGCCGGTGAACATCAGGGCGTCGATGCCGGCGTCCAGCAGAGCCGCGCCCGTCTCGCGCCCGCCCTGGACGACATTGACCACGCCGGTGGGCAGATCGGCGGCGGCGAAGGCTTCGGCCATCACCTGACCGACCAGGGGCGTTTCCTCCGACGGCTTGAAGACGATGGTGTCGCCGGCCAGCAGGGCGGGGACGATATGGCCGTTCGGCAGATGGCCGGGGAAGTTGAACGGGCCAAGCACCGCCGCAACGCCGTGCGGACGGTGCCGCAGGGTGGCGCGGCCGAACGCCGTGTCGCTGGTCCGTTCGCCCGTGCGCTCGTCATAGGCGCGGATCGAGATGTCCACCTTGCCGATCATGGCCGCGGCCTCGGTCTTGGTTTCCCAAAGCGGCTTGCCGGTCTCGCGCGCGATGGCCTCGGCGATCTGGGGCGCGCGGTCTTTCAGGACGGCCTGATAGCGTTTGACGCCCTCAATCCGTTCGGCGCGCGGCGCATCGGCCCAGGCGGGGAAGGCGGCGCGGGCGGCGTCGACGGCGGCCTGAACCTGAGCCGGGCTGGCGGCCTCGCCCTCCCAGTTGGTCGCTTCGGTGGCGGGATCGGTGGAGGTGAAACGGGTCATGATTTTACTCGCACAGCGTCTCCGCTGCGCACCTTGAGCGCGGCGGCGGTTTCGGCGGTCAGGCGAACGGCGTCGCCATCGATGTCGGCCTTGGCGCGAACGGCGCGGAAGGCGGCGACGCTGTCGGTCGAGATCAGGGCCGGCAACTCGGCCTCAACCCCCTCGACGATCTGGACCGTCAGGCGCCGGGCGTCGCGCACGGTCCGGATATTGTCGCGGCCGCAGGCGACGGTCGGACCGGCGTCGAAGATGTCGACCAGACCATTGGGCCGGAAGCCCTCACTTTCCAACAGGGCCATGGCCGGCACGCCTTGGGGATGGACCTTGCCGATCACCGCGCGCGCCGGTTCGGGCAGCAGTTCGACATAGATCGGGTGCCTTGGGGCCAAGTCGAGAATGAATTGCTTGTCCGTCGAGCCGGTCATTCGATCGGCGTGGTCGAACTCCATCGGAAAGAACTTGTGCGCCACATGGTCCCAGAACGGGCAGGCGCCGTCGGGCGTGAAGACGCCGCGCAACTCGGCCAGAACATTGTCGGCGAACAGCTCGGGCTGGGCGCCGATCAGCATGTAGCGTGACTGGCTGAGCAGACGGCCCGCGCCGCCCTTTCTCCGATCCGCCTTCAGGAACAGCGACCCGACCTCGGTCCAGCCCGTGCATTCATTGACCAGAACCAGGGTCTGATGATCCAGCTTCACCCCCAGCGAGGGCGACTGGACGGTGTTGTTGACGACGCGGAACGAGAAGAAGGGCCGCTTCAGCCCCACCGTCGCCTTGACCGAGCCGACGCCGTCGATGTCGCCCGTGTCGCCGTCTTCCAGCATCAAGGTGTACCAGGCCTCTTGCCAGGGCACGCGACCTTCGAAGCTCGCCTGGCTCAGCTCCAGCCGATCGGCCAGGGCGTCGGGGTCTTCAGGCAAGCTGGTGAAGCCGGGGCCGGACAGGATGGCCAGTTCCAGCAGATGATCGAGATCGGCGGGGCCGGCGGGACGGACGACGAGCATTCTACAGGGTTTCCATCCGCAGGGATTTCAGTTTGGCCGCATCGATTTCACCCGATGCGATCTTGCACAGGATTAGAGCGCTGAGCTGCGCGCGTTCGACGAAGCTGTCGGGCCAAGCAAACTCCTGATCCGAATGGATGTCGCCGCCGCGCACCCCCAGGGTGTCGATATTGGGCAGGCCGGCGGCGTGCAGATTGTTGCCCTCGCACACTCCGCCCGACGGTTTCCAGGCGATGGGTTGGCCCAGCAGGGCGCCGGCTTCCTTGACCGCCTCGAATAGGGCGGTCTGGGCGGCGTCCATAGGTTTGGGCGCACGGGTGAAGCCACCGTGCAGATCCAGCGTCAGGCCCTCGAACGGCGGCGTCGCGGCGATGGCCCGCACGGATGCGTCGATCCAGTCGGCGGCGGCCTTGTCCGGCACCCGGACGTTGAACCGCACCACGGCGTTGTCGGCGACGACGTTCAACGCGCCCCCGCCCGAAATCTTGGCGACGTTGACGGTGACGCCCTCGTGCTGACCGTTCAGTCCATGCAGGGCGGCGGCGATGATGGCGGCGCCGGCGATCGCATTACGGCCTTCGTTGAAGGCGCGGCCGGCATGCGCGGCGCGACCCGTCACGATCAGATGATAGTTGCCGCTGCCCTTGCGCGCCCCCGCCAGCGTGCCGTCCGCGAGCGCCGGTTCGTAGGTCAGCCCGACATGGCCGCGCGCGCCTAGTTCGGCCAGCAGCGGCGCAGACGCCGGCGAGCCGATCTCTTCGTCGGGGCTCAGCAGCACGGTCCAGCCGACGCCGTGTTTGTCGGGATGGGTTTCGAACGCCTCCAGCGCGGCCAGCAGCACGCTGATCCCGCCCTTCATGTCGGCCACGCCCGGCCCGTTCAGGGCGCCGTCGGCCCGCGTGGTGACGGTCTGGAACCGGCTGTCGGCGGGGAAGACGGTGTCATAGTGGCCGGTCAGAACGACCTGGATCGGCGCATCCGGCCGGGCGGTGATCTTCAGCGCGTCAGCATGGGCCTCGGTGCGAACCGACCCGTCATCGGCGACGGTGGTCGAACCCTGCGTCGGGAGGCGTTCGACACTGGCGGGCAGGGCGCCCGCCGCCGCTTCCAGAACATCCAGCACAGCATTCAGCCCGGCGGCGTTGCGGCTGCCGGAGTTGATGTTCGCCCAGTCGATGGTGCGGCCGATGATCGTCTCGCGTCGCGCGGCGACGTGGTCGAGGACGGCCTGGTCCGAGGTCAGAATCCGCATCGGCCGGACCCTAGACGCCTCGACCCCAAAGGTGAAGGTCGGGGCCTGTAAGTCATCGCCGATCACCGCTAGGTTCCGCTCGAAACGAGGGCCCCAATGCAACGCAACAAGATCGACCTCTGGCTCCGCGCCATGAACCCGCTAAAGCTGCCGCGCGGCATGGCCGAGGCCCAGCGTTCCGCGCGCTCGATGGTGATCGGCCTGGTCATCGCCCTGATCGTCGGCCTGATCCCGACCTGGTGGATGTTCACCTCGGGCTGGTTCGAGACGGCGATGAGCGCGGAGTACGCCAAGATGGGTCTGTCGGCGGATCAGTTGGCCATGCAGCAGGAGATGATGAAGGTCATGTGGCCGTTCGCTATCGCCTCTGGCGCGATCTTCTCCGTCCTGTTCTACGGCGTGGTGGCGGTGGTTCAGTGGCGCATGATGACGCGCGCCATCCCGATCATCATGCTGGCGCTGATCGCCTATAGCGTGGTGGCCAATCTGGGGATGCGGCTGCTGGGGACCCTGCCATCGCCGGACCTTCCGCTGTGGATCAACCTGACGACCTGGCCGGCCATGATCGTGTCGGGCGTGATCTATGTCGCGTCGCTGCAAGGCGCCATGCTGCTGCATCGCTTGAAGCAGGAGGCGTGATGTCGGTCGTCCTGTACCACAACCCGAAATGCAGCACGTCGCGCAACGCCCTCGCCCTGCTGCGCGAGCAGGGCGTCGAGCCGACGGTCGTCGAATATATGAAGATCGGATGGGATCCCGAGACGCTGCAGCGATTGGCGTCCAAAACAGGCGTCGGTTTGTCCGGTCTGCTCCGCAGGAAGGAGGCCGACGCCAAGGCGCTGCTGGACGCCGGCGCAGATGAGGAAGCCATCCTGGCCGCAGCGATCGCTCAGCCGATCCTGATCGAACGTCCGATTTTCGAGACCGACAAGGGCGCCGTCATCGGCCGGCCCGTGGAGCGGGTGCTGGAGGTTCTCTAGCGACCGATCCGACGGGGCGGCCTAGCGGTTCCGGCCGCCCCGGTTCGGACGACGGTCGCCCGCCTCGCGGCTTTCGTGACGCCAGCGGATCGACAGGCTTGTCTGGCCCTGGCCGCCGAACTGCGAGGCGATGGCGACGTTGCGCCGAGGCTGCCATTCGACCTTGACCGCCGCACCGTTCTGACCGCCGCCGATGACCTCCAGATAGACGTCGTCGGTGATGTAGCGACCGCCCGCAACGGTGACCGCAGACGCGTCGCCGCCGAACGACAGCCGGTCCAGCCCCGCCAGTTCGCGCAGGTTGCCGATCACGTCGAACCCGCCGCCGCCCGCCAGGGCGGCGACCCCGGCCGCCAGCTGGGCCGCCTCGAAGGCCGACAGCTGCGACGCCGAACGTCCGAACAGCACCTGCGACAGGATTTCGTCCTGGGGCAGGGACGGGGTGGAGGTCAGGGCGATCTTGGGTTCGGCCGCCGTGCCCGTGACGTTGATCGAGGCGGTCAGGGCCGCGTCCTCACGCGTCGCCGCCAAGTTCAGGCGGATCTGCTTGGGATCGGTCGACAGGGTGACGCGCCCGGTGTCGTCGAACACGAACCGCTTGCCCGCGAACTCATAATCGCCGCGCACCACATTGGCCGTGCCGGTCAGTTGCGGCTGGGCGATCGTGCCACGCACCCGGGCGTTGACGTCCAGGATCACGTTCAGGCCGCGACCGTTGACCCGCACCTTGCCGCCGCTGGATCGCAGGACGATGTCCATGCCGATCTGCGGACCGCGCGCCTTCTGCTCGGTCTCCTCCGGATCGCCGCCGGGACGATTGATCTCGACCACATCCATCGAGACGATGCCGGTGGCGCCGGGCAGTTCCGGTTCGATCTTGGCCTCGTCGATGTCGATGCGGCCGCCCAGCTGAATATTGCCGTCGGCGCCGCGAACGATGGTGATCGGGCCCGAAGCGCGGGCCTCGGCGATATCGTTGTCGATGACCCGGAACCGGTTCAGCATCAGTTGCGCGTTCGATCCGGAGCCCTGGCGCAGACCGATGCGGCCCTGGCCAGACACCGTGCCGCCCTTGCCGTCGTTGGCCGTGAAGGTCTCGATCTGGGCGGCTGTGTCGTCGAACCGGGTCCGCAGCGTCAGGTCGCTAAGCACCAGGCCGACCGCATTCTCGCGATAGGAGCCCTGGCTCAGATCGAACCGGCCATTCAGACGCGGTGCGTTCAGCGTCCCGCCGATCGTCGCCTGACCCGCCACCTGGCCAGCCAGGCTACGGTCGCCGCCCAGGAACAGGTCCCAGATCGGCTGGATCTGACCGTTGATCGACACCCGGCCCGACATCTCGCGCGTCCGGGCGATGGCGAGGCGCAGCGGCGCGGCCGAGGCCTCGACCGGCAGGACGACATCGGCGGACGCCTGAACCGCGCCCTCGTCGACCGCCGTCGCCTTGATGCTCAGCCGGTCGCCCGCAAGGGTCGCGTCCACGCGTCCATCGACGGCCAGGCCGCGCGGTGCATCGATGCTGCGCACGTTCTGGAGG
>NZ_JAELUF010000360.1 GCF_016429195.1 Brevundimonas sp. ASV9 | reverse complement strand
CGCATGTTAAGCGTAGTGAAGCGTTTGAAGTAGACTTTGCAGAGTTTCTTGATGATGCACTCATTGAAGCATTTGATCTCCGCGAAAGTCTCGACCGCAACGCCGAGTTGGACAACGCCAATGAGAGAGAATGGTGGATCTTGAAACCGGGAATGAGTGATCGCGGCCAGGGCATTCGTCTCTTCAGCACCATGGATGAGCTTCAGTCTATTTTTGATGGCTGGGAAGAAGATGGACCAGATGCTGATGACGGGGATGATGCTGGCAACCAGCAGGACGAGTCTCAACCCGAGGAAGACGGCGGCAAAGACTACATTACAACATCACACCTACGACACTTTGTCGCTCAGCCTTATATTCATCCTCCTCTGCTGATTAAGGGGGAAGGAGCCAAGTTTCACATCCGCACCTACGTCCTCTGCACCGGTAGTTTACGCGTGCACGTTTACAAACACATGCTTGCAC
>NZ_JAELUF010000359.1 GCF_016429195.1 Brevundimonas sp. ASV9 | reverse complement strand
GAGTAGGGAATTGGTATCCGTCTTGCTAATGGTTCTTGATAATCATGTGGCGCATGTGATAATAAATGTAAAATGAAGGGTTTTTATACGCAGGGTGCGAGCAGAGAGACTTGGCACTTGGCAAGGTCGGTCTCGAAGGCGGTATTAATACGTTTACGTGAATCAGCAACCTTGAAATCAAAGGACTACGAGTAGTCATAAAAACCGGATACTGTATGGCATGTAATGCACTGATTACAGGCAAAACAAGTACCAGATAAATGTGTCCAGCTTTGTCGCCTCCGTCTGCAGTAAAAGAGGTATTGCCGGGCAGCAAGCCTCCGATGACGGATTCGGGCAGCGCGATTGCCACGGCCCCGCCGATGATTGGCCGAATCAGCGTCACTGATAAGGCTGGCGCGGATCCGAGGTATGTGAGTACTCTAAGTAACCGGCAAGGGGGTGTGAAACTAGTACCGCTTGCCC
>NZ_JAELUF010000358.1 GCF_016429195.1 Brevundimonas sp. ASV9 | reverse complement strand
ATCTGTGGTGCTGCACCTAATTCTGTCGCCTTCATCATCGGCCGTGCTATTTCGGGACTTGGCTCTTCTGGCATGTTTTCCGGTGCCATGGTTATCATTTTTCACGTCATCCCCCTGCAGCAGCGCCCCATGTGGCAAGGAGGATTTGGAGCCATCTTTGCCCTGGCCTCTGTTATTGGACCTTTGGTTGGCGGTGCCTTTACCGACCAGGTCACCTGGAGGTGGTGTTTCTATATTAATCTCCCCATCGGCGCTGTCTCTATCCTCGTTACCTTTTTTATCCTGCGCGTGCCGAACCAGAAGCTCGACGAGCGAGCTCCTAGACTTCTTGGCAAAGTGAAGCAGCTTGACCCCATTGGAAATCTGGTCTTCTTCCCTGGTATTATCTGCCTGGTGCTCGCACTTCAGTGGGGTGGTACGAAATACGCTTGGAAGGATGCCCGTATTATTGTTCTTCTAGTGCTC
>NZ_JAELUF010000357.1 GCF_016429195.1 Brevundimonas sp. ASV9 | reverse complement strand
CATCTATACAGTCGTCGACGTGAGGATTACTGAGTCTGTCAATGCGTGGATCGAAAAAACAGTAAGGGAGCTTGGTAAAATCGACTGCGCCGTCAACATGGCGGGCATTATAGTACCTGCTACGCCCATCACCGAACATTCCGACGAGGACTGGGATAACGTCTTTGCTGTCAATACCAGAGGCGTTTTCAATTGCTTAAGGGCGCAGCTCCGAGCCATGACGAGTGGGAGCATTGTACGTGTTTCCCCCCCCCATAATACAGCAAGTCTTGGTGATGATTAAAATAGATAGGTTTCGGCTGCGAGCAGGTTTGGCCAGTTTGGCGCGCCGGGCAATGCGGCTTACTGCGCAAGCAAGGCTGCTGTAATCGGGCTGTCGAGAACCGCTGCCAAGGAGAACCCCCATGTTAGAGTCAACTGTGTTTCACCGGGTTTGTAACCAGGAAGATTCAAGCATCGTTATCC
>NZ_JAELUF010000356.1 GCF_016429195.1 Brevundimonas sp. ASV9 | reverse complement strand
GTTCCATACATATGCATGAAATCTTTCTAATTCATATATTACTCGCCGTCTGAATGCGTCGCTCCTCATCGTGCGTCACCTTCCTTTACATCGCTTTCATCTGCCAGTCCTGGCACCCAAACAAGTAAACCATCTTTGTCAATTTTCATGCCCTCAGTCGGTATGATTCGCAAAACCTTTTGGAAGTATTTGTCCCTCACGCCAAGGCCAGGCCGGATCCAGGTACCCCTATTCAGTGGCAGTAGTCTGTATGTAGTTGTCCGCCGCGACATGGGCAGAAGATGCACTGTGGTTTGCTTCGCTCCAGAAAAGGCAAACTCGTCGCTTGGTTCCATCGTAAGACCAAACGTCAATAGATGACTTGAAGGGTTCTCAATAGTAATGTTCAGCTGCATCGTGCTTGTTTCATCCGTGCCACTCGGCAGCACAGACGCCAGTACACGAGGCTCCGTACCCAATACCACAT
>NZ_JAELUF010000355.1 GCF_016429195.1 Brevundimonas sp. ASV9 | reverse complement strand
GCTCAAGAGCTTGCATTGATTGTCGGGCGGTGCCCATTGTTAAAGAGCTATGTGTATGTATTTACTAAAGCAGCGTTTTGCGTCTCCTAATTAACCATTGGCACGGGCAATCGTCTGTCACAGTCACCAACCACCGCCCATCCCAATATTTTGATCCCATGGCTGGTTTCCTACGCCACCGGTAGGGAACGCACTCCCACTTTGCTGTAAAGTAAAGAAACGTTAGCAAGCAGTATTTTATTTCCAAAAGGCAAAAAATTCAGCTTACCCAATCCATGTTATCCGTCGGTCCAATCCACGACGAGTCAAAGTCAATAGCACCAAACATGCCATCGCTTGCGGAAGTAATGTCTACAGGCGGGAATGTCGGCACTGCATCATCGCTGCTGACTTGCCCAACGTTGAAGCTCTCAAGATTTGTGCAGAGATTCGATCCTAAGAAATTGATAATTAGCATACCACTGAC
>NZ_JAELUF010000354.1 GCF_016429195.1 Brevundimonas sp. ASV9 | reverse complement strand
AACTTATTCTGAGCAATGGTGAGTAAAAACTTTCCGGAAAAGTCTTATTCTGATCCAAGAGTGTCTGAGTCGCTCGTGAGGTTTCTGAATACGGGGGGGACGTTTCATATTGCCCTAAGAAATATCGGCGTTTCTATTTTGCGCCTTCTTGCATATCTTCCATGTAACAGGATGTTTCTTTCTTCAACAGCCCAAAAAAAAAAAAAAAAGAAGAATATAAAAAGGAGTTTCAGTTCCCTCTTAAATCTCCATCCCCAGGGGCCTACCTACACTACGTAAATGCAAAAACATCGAAAAAGAATAAGTGACGCAATCAACCATACACCACACCCGTCACCCAAGTTCGCGACACCAACGCGTCGACAACGCGTCTAACGGCGTCATTTTTTCCAATAAAGCACACTTCACCCCCAACGCAAACGCAGGCAACTGGAATGCTTCAATGGGCTCATGCGCAAATCTTCGGG
>NZ_JAELUF010000353.1 GCF_016429195.1 Brevundimonas sp. ASV9 | reverse complement strand
CGCTCAAGGAGCCTGTCACCATCCAGGAGCAGGAGTCGGAGTGATTCTGCCGATGAAAGTGACCGCCCACGCAAAGAGCGGCCTGAACGGAGTCGGAGTTCATCGCCCGACCCAGCAGAGGGGCGACCTGGTCGCTCTGGCAAGCGCGAAATAAAGGATAGACCTGCTGGCCGAAGACGCAACAGCTCCTCTGTATCTCGTTCACCAGCGTGAGCATGTCTGCTGATATTGTCAAGATGATAGACAGCCGCGATCACGTCTACGCTAGATGCAGTTTGTCAAGCCGTTTGAATTGCAAGTAAAAGTGAAGAAACGGAAAAGAATTGGGATACGTGAGTGGGTTTGGAACGACCCCTACAAAACGGGCATTATTGGCGTTACGAATGATTACGTACTGGATTCAAGCACCGGAGTTAGAGAATCATCTTTCCGTAGATAAGTGGCAATTTAAATCAGAACTCGTTCCC
>NZ_JAELUF010000352.1 GCF_016429195.1 Brevundimonas sp. ASV9 | reverse complement strand
GGTTCACACACTCAGTCGCGGCGTGTGGATCAAGCCGTGCCCGAAAAGCCTGCATCCCACACGGGATACGGAAAGTATAATCTAGCCGATCGATGGCACATCAGACCAGGACCAGCATCTCGAGCGAGTTCGCACAGCAACATTATAAAGTTTGCGGGTAATTATACGCCGACTTGGCAGCCGATGTATATACGACGTAGGCAAGAGACCGTGTTACCGGTTCATAGTATGGTATTCCTTTAAGGACCCAAGTATATACCAAAAAAAAAAAAAATCTGAAAGTAAAGGCCACAGCAACGAATCCCGCCCTCCGTCTTTCGCCCTCCTCGTGCAAGTAACAAATGCCCGTGTCATACTCGTAGTGTGACATGTGCACACCCAATTCCAGAACCCGTTATACGACGTCCAACCATGGCAGTCAGCTGCTAAAATACACGTATTGCTCAGACTCAAACACACCCCAAATA
>NZ_JAELUF010000351.1 GCF_016429195.1 Brevundimonas sp. ASV9 | reverse complement strand
CCTCTTCTGAGTGCCTTTTTCATGGCTAGGTCGTCGCCGCCGTTGGCCCAGTTTGCGTCTACGGTCCAGCTGGTGCCCTTGTGGAGGAAGTAGAAGTTGGTGGATTCGAAGCCGCTGTTGAGGAAGTCGATTTGGTCAAAGGTGTCTTGTCTCTGCAATTTCCTTGTGAGTACTTGGGCTTTTTTATTAGGTGAGAAGGGGGGAGGAAACGTACACTGATGTATCCATCACTCGACTGGTAGCCGGACGCAATGACGTGAATGTAGGTGATGATGCTTTGTTTTTCACCACTAGCAGAAGAAGAATAGGAGGAAGAGCTTAACGCTGAAGAAGCTTCCGCGATAAAGCTGCCATTGCTTGTTACTTGTTGGATACTCTCTAGAAACTCAGTGGACGGCGGCGGAGTACCGCACTCTGAGATGGCGAGAGGATCAATGGCGGATGCGGCAATAGAAGCTATGCCAACG
>NZ_JAELUF010000035.1 GCF_016429195.1 Brevundimonas sp. ASV9 | reverse complement strand
GTCCTCGCCCGAGGGGGCGCGCATCGTGGAGCAGCTTCTCCGCGACCCGTTGGATCACTGGCTGACCGAGAGCCCCAAACAGGCCAACGCCCTGCTGGGCTTCGTCGTCGATCGTGCCGAGGATCGGCTACGTCGCCGTAAGGACAAGGAGGTCCAGCGCGCCGCCGCCACCCGCAAGCTGCGCCTGCCGGGGAAACTGTCCGACTGCTCCCGTCAGGCCGCCGAGGGCACCGAACTGTTCATCGTCGAAGGCGATTCGGCCGGCGGCTCGGCCAAACAGGCGCGTGACCGCACGACCCAGGCGATTCTGCCGCTACGTGGCAAGATCCTGAACGTCGCCTCAGCCACCGCCGACAAGCTGCGCGCCAACGTAGAACTGTCCGATTTGGCTCTGGCCTTGGGCGTCCAGCCCGGCAACCGTTTCAACATCGACGACCTGCGCTACGAGCGGATCGTCATCATGACCGACGCCGACGTGGACGGCGCTCACATCGCGGCCCTGCTGATCACCTTCTTCTACCGCGTTATGCCCGAGACGATCCGCCAGGGTCGGGTCTTCATGGCCCTTCCGCCGCTCTACCGCATCAGCGCCGGCCCTTTGAGCGAATACGCCCGCGACGACGCCCACCGGGACGAACTGCTGGCCACAGTCTTCAAGGGCAAGAAGACCGAGATCGGCCGGTTCAAGGGCCTCGGCGAAATGATGGCCTCCCAGCTCAAGGAGACCACCATGGATCCGAAGAAGCGCACCCTGGCCCGCATTACGGTGCCCGACGCCGAGGCCAGCATCGAAGACCTAGTCGAACGCCTGATGGGCAAGCGCGCCGACGCGCGCTTCCAGTTCATTCAGGAAAACGCTCAGTTCGTGAAAGAAGAACTCGACGTCTAGGGGCCTCGCCGCCCTTCCAACGCAAGGCGACCCCTGACAAAAGGGGGCATGCAGACGCCCGCCCCCTCCGCCACCGTGCTTGACGAACTGAAGGCCGCGCTCGGTCCGGGCGGCTGGACCCAGGATCCTGATGTCATCGCGCCGCATCTGACCGAATGGCGCAATCGCTGGACGGGCAATACGGCGATCCTGTTGACCCCGCGTTCGACGGAAGAGGTTGCGCGCGCTGTGACGATCTGCGCTCGAGAGGGCGTCGCCATCACGCCCCAAGGCGGCGGCACCGGCTTGGTCGGCGGCCAGATCCCCTTCGGCGAGGTCCTGCTGTCGACCCGCAAGATGCGCGCCGTCCGCGATGTGACTCCGCTTGACGACGCCATGACGGTCGAAGCCGGCCTGACCCTGCTGGAGGCGCAGCAGGCGGCGACGGCAGCCGGCCGCTATTTCCCGCTCAGCCTGGCGGCCGAAGGCTCTGCCACCATCGGCGGCGTCATCTCCACCAACGCCGGGGGCACCCAGGTGCTGCGTTACGGCATGATGCGCGACCTGGTGCTGGGCCTCGAAGCGGTCATGCCGAACGGCGAAATCTTCCGGGGCCTGAAGCGGCTGCGTAAGGACAACACCGGATACGATCTGAAACAGCTGCTGATCGGCGCCGAGGGCACGCTGGGCGTTGTCACCGCCGCCACCCTGAAACTCTTCCCCATCATGCGCTCGCGCGCCGTCGCGGTGGTCGGGCTGGAAACAGCCGCCGCCTCGGTCGAACTGCTCGCCCGCGCTAAGGCCGAGACGGGCGGCGGGGTGGAGGCCTTCGAACTGATGAAGCGCCTCGGCATGGAACTGGTGCTGAAGAACATTCCCGACACACGCGAGCCGCTGGATTCGACGCCCGACTGGTATGTCCTGATCGAGATCGCCTCGGGCACCCCGGGTGGAGCCGAGGCCCAGATGGAGGCCCTGCTGGAGGTCGCTTTCGAGGAAGGCCTGATCACTGACGCCGCCATCGCCCAGAACGACGCCCAGCGCACCGCTTTTTGGCGTCTGCGCGAAGAACATTCGGCGGCGCTCAAGCCCGAGGGCGGCGGCTGGAAACACGACGTCTCCGTGCCCATCAGCCGCATCGCCGAATTCATCGACGAAGCGTCGGCCGCCGTGGAACGCTTCCACCCCGGCGCCCGTATCTCGGTCTTCGGCCATGTCGGCGACGGCAATCTGCACTACGACATCCTGCCGGGCGTCGGTCAGGACATCCCCGCCTTCATCGCCCGCTGGAAGGAAGGCTCGCAAGTGGTTCACGACGTTGTCGGAACCTACGACGGCTCCATCTCCGCCGAACACGGGTTGGGACGGCTGAAGACCGAAGAGGTCAAGCGCTACAAGTCCCCGCTCGAGATCGAAACCATGGCCGCCATCCGCCGCGCCATCGACCCCAAGCGGATCATGAACCCAGCCGTTTTGTTCTAGCGACCCTCGACGCCGCAGCGTCGCAGCCGGTTCAAATCGTCATCGAAGCACCCTATGTGGGCGGCGACATTACGGAGCCGCGTCTTGCTGATTGTTCTTTCCCCGGCCAAGCGCCTCGATTTCACCGAAGCCGATGCGGCCATTCCGGCGACGGACCGGCGGTTCCTCGAAGATACAGCCAGCCTGTCCAAGACCGCCAAGCGCCAAACCAAGGCGGACCTGCGCCGGCTGATGGGGATTTCCGACGATCTGGCGGCCCTGAACGCCGCGCGCTTCAAGGCTTTCGATCCTGAATCGACCGAGGGTGTTCAGGCGGCCTTCGCCTTTGCCGGCGATGTGTATGAGGGCTTGCGAGCGCGCGAACTGGACGCCGAGGCCCTGGCGTTCGCCCAGGATCATTTGCGCATTCTGTCGGGCTTTTATGGCCTGCTGCGTCCATTGGACCGGATCCAGCCCTATCGCCTGGAGATGGGCACGCGGCTGAAGACGCGTCGCGGGGCCAGCCTGTACGACTTCTGGGGCGACCGGATTTCCAAACAACTGAATGAGGACGCTGAGGGCCAGTCGGATCCGACGCTGGTGAACCTGGCCAGCCAGGAATATTTCGGCGCCGTCGATGCAAAGGCTCTGAAACTGCCTGTCGTCACGCCCCAGTTCCGGGAAGAGAAGAACGGCGAGAGCCGCATCGTCTCTTTCTTTGCCAAGAAGGCGCGCGGGGCGATGGCGCGGTTCGCGATCGACGAGCGCGTGGAACGGGTCGCCGACCTGAAGGCTTTCGACCGTGACGGTTATGCGTTCGACAAGGCCGCCTCGACCAACGCCGAGTGGATATTCATCAGATCGGGAAATTCTTGATCCCGACATCGACCTCCCGCTAATCTCGCCAAAACAATCGAAGGGGCGGATTCATGTCGCAAGAGCCTAACTCTACGGGCGCTGACAGTCGGGCGGCACGCGGTATCGGCGATCTGAAAGGGCAGGTCGCGGTCATCACGGGCTCGACCTCCGGAATCGGACTGGCTCTTGCGCGCGCCGTGGCGGCAGGCGGCGGCGACGTCGTGCTGAACGGTTTGGGCGACAGGGCGGAGATCGAGCATACTCGCGCCGATCTGGAGGCCTCATCCGGCGTTCGCGTCCTCTATCATCCAGCCGATATGACGCGCAGCGAAGAGATCGCCGACATGATCGCCTTCGCTGACCGCGAACTGGGCCGCCTCGACATTTTGGTCAACAACGCCGGCATTCAGCACGTCGAATCCGTCGAGAACTTCCCCACAGACCAGTGGGAGAAGATCATTGCGATCAACCTGTCGTCGGCCTTTTACGCCACGCGAGCGGCGATCCCGATCATGAAGGCGCAGGGACGCGGCCGGATCGTCAACATGGCCTCGGCGCACGGTCTGGTGGCCAGTCCGTTCAAGTCCGCCTATGTCGCGGCGAAGCATGGCGTCATCGGCTTCACCAAGACCACAGCGCTGGAACTGGCGCGCGACAACATCACCTGCAACGCCATCTGTCCCGGCTTTGTCGAGACGCCGATCGTGACCAAACAGATCGCGGATCAGGCGCGCACGCGAAACATGAGCGAGGAGCAGGTGCTGACGGACGTGATCCTGGCGGCCCAGCCCACAAAGCGGTTCGTCACGACGGAGGAGTTGACCGGCATCTTCCTCTACCTGGTCAGCGACCTCGGTGCCTCGGCCAATGGGGCCAGCTTCTCCATCGACGGCGGCTGGACCGCGCAATAGCAAAGGAAGGCGGCGGTCATGGCGATTTTCAAGCGCAAGACCGCCGAGGCGGCGGGCTCCGTTCCCGCCTCTCCCGCCCGACGTCCCATCTGCCTTGCGCTTCAGGGCGGCGGCGCACACGGCGCGTTCCAATGGGGCGTGCTGGATCGTCTGTTGGAAGACGATCGTCTGGATATTCGCGCGGTGTCCGGCGTCTCAGCGGGAGCGATGAACGGCACGGCCTTGGTGTCGGGCCTCGCGTCAGGGGATGGCCGCGCCGCGTTGGACAAGCTCTGGCGAGAGGTGAACCAGTCCGGCGGTCGCAACGTCTTTGGAGACAGCGCAATCTGGAATGCGGCCCGGACGCCTGACTGGATCAAGGACAACCCGTTCTGGCGCGCGGGCGAGACGCTGGCGATGTCGATGAGTCCGTATGAATTCAATCCACTGAACCATAACCCTCTGAAACGGGTTTTGCAGGCCTCGGTCGACTTCGGCGCTGTTCAGGCTTCGGACATCCGGCTTTTCGTCGCCGCCACCGCTGTGCGCCAAGCGAAAGCGCGCATCTTCCAGACGAATGAGATCAACGCCGATGTCCTGATGGCGTCGGCCTGCCTGCCCCATCTGTTTCAAGCCGTGGAGATCGACGGGGAGCCCTATTGGGACGGCGGCTATCTGACCAATCCGCCGCTGTGGCCGTTGACCGGAGACGACACGCCGGACGACGTGCTGTTGATCACACTCAATCCGATGGTCCGCGACGAAACGCCTAAAAGCGCAGGCGACATCGTCGATCGGCTGAACGAGATCGTCTTCAACGCGCCGCTGGTCGCCGAACTGCGCGCCATCGCCCTGGCGGGTGAACTGATCGAACACGGGCAGTTGAAAGGCGGCGGCGCCGGACCTTATCGGCACGTCCGAATGCACGCCATTGAGGCGGACGGCTGGCTCTCGGACCTGTCGCTGCGATCCAAGTTCAACACCGAATGGGGTTTCCTCAACGACATGAAGGCGCGGGGACGTGCGGCCGCCGACGATTGGTTGAATGCTTGCCTGGGCAGCGTCGGACGCTAGTCCAGCGTCGATCTTCAGGCCCGCTTCGGCTAGCCGACAAAGCCTGCGGCGCGGCGCAGACGGTCGTTGATGGCTTCACCCAGTCCCGTCGTCGGAATCGGCGACACGGCGATACCCGTCGGCCGTGTGCGGTCGGCCTCGCGCAGCAGTCGGAAGAGATTGGCGGCGGCTTCGCGCAGGTCGCCCGACGGGCTGAGGCTCCAGCGCGGCTCACCGGCGTCAGGGCCAAAGCCGAGCAGGATCTCGCCGTCACCCGCCTGCTCCGCCTCGATCCGAACCGGCGCATCCGGCGCATAATGCAGGGTCAGTCGCCCGGGTGAACGATGCCCCTCTGCGCCCTCTTCAATGGGACCGACAACCGCCTCGATCTCGGATCGGGTGACGGCGCCGGGACGCAGCAGGGCGACCCGTCCCCCCAGCACCGACACGACCGTGCTTTCCAGACCGACCGGGCAAGGCCCGCCATCGACAGCCGCCGAGACGGCAAAGCCCGTCTCCTCGACAGCGTCGGGGAAGGTCGTCGGGCTCGGTCGGCCGGAACGATTGGCCGAGGGGGCCACGACCGGACCGCCGAACCCCGCCAACACTTCCCCCGCCACCGGATGCGCCGGAACGCGGATCGCGACGCTGTCCAGTCCGGCGCGCGCCAGATCGCAGACCCTGCGCGTGTCCAGGATTGGCGTGATCAAGGTGAAGGGTCCGGGCCAAAAGGCGTCCGCCAAGGCAAGTCCGAGCGCGCCAAGCTCGCCAATCTTGGCCGCCGCATCGGCATCGACGACATGGGAAATCAGCGGATTGAACTTCGGCCGCCCTTTCGCGGCGAAGATGGCGGCGACCGCCTCGGCATTGCTCGCGTCGGCGCCCAGTCCGTAAACGGTCTCGGTCGGCAGCAGGATCAGATCGCCGTTCGCCAGCGCCTGAGCGGCTTGCAGCGGCGTTTGGCTCACGGTCGGCGCGGGATGATCGGGATCATCCGGTGCAGCACATTGTCCCGATCAATGAACTGGTGCTTCAGCGCCGCGATCACATGCAGGGCGATCAAGACATAGAGACCCTTCACCGCCAGTTCGTGCAGCCCCATCAGGCTGCGCGCCGCTTCACGCCCGCCGCCGACGGGCAGCAGGGGCCAGGAGAAGAGGCCGAACCACTCGATCGCGCGCCCGCCCGCCGATGATGCGAGCCAACCGGTCATCGGAATGACGATCAGAGCCAGGTAGAACAGGACGTGCGTCGCGCGCGCCGCCACCTTCTGCCAGCGCGGCAAAACGGATGGCAGAGGAATCGCCGGATGCGCCAGACGCCATCCGATCCGCGCAAGGGTCAGCACCAGGATCGTCAGACCCAGCGACTTGTGCAGCATGACGAACTGGCCCGAAATCGGCCCTTCCGTATTCTCATGCGCGGTGATCAGCAGCACCTGCGCCAGAACGGCGGCGGCGATGCCCCAATGCATCAGCAGGGAAACGACCGAATATCGATTGCGGGGCTCGCCCATGTCTTCCCTTCCGCGACGGCACGGCGTCACCATGCATTCAGCCACTTTGCACTGAGACGGGGCGCGTCGCCAAGACGCTTGCAGCGACAGGCCCCGACGCGGCACTTAGGCCGCAAAGACGATTGAGGAAACCCATGACCTATCGCGCGCCCGTTCGAGACCTGGCCTTCACTCTGGAATCCGTCGCCGGCATGGCCGACGTGGCCGCAACCGGCGCCTTTCCCGACTATGACGCCGACGTCGCCGGCGCCGTTCTGGAGGCGGCGGGACAATTCTCCGAAGAGGTGCTGGCGCCGCTGAACAGGATCGGTGATCAGAAGGGCTCGACCTACGCCAACGGCGCCGTCACCGCCGCGCCTGGATTCGCCGACGCCTACCGCCAGTTCGCGGCCGGCGGCTGGACCGGGCTGTCGGCCTCGACCGAAGCGGGCGGGCAGGCCCTGCCCAAGGCGCTGGAACTGGCGGCCTATGAGACCGTCCATGCCGCCAACATGGCGTTCGGGCTGTGCCCCATGCTGTCGCTGGCCTCGATCGAGGCGCTAGAGCAGGTGGGGACAGAAGAGCAGAAGGCCAAATATCTGACCAAACTGGTCAGCGGCGAATGGACCGGCGCCATGGTGCTGACCGAGCCGGGCGCCGGATCGGACCTGGGTTCGCTGATCACCACGGCGACGCCGAACGGCGACGGGACCTATGCGCTGAACGGGCAGAAGATCTACATCACCTGGGGCGACCACGACGCGACCGACAATATCGTGCATCTGGTGCTGGCCCGCCTGCCTGACGCGCCCAAGGGGCCCAAGGGCATCAGCCTGTTCCTGGCGTCGAAGTTCGCGGTGAAGGAAGACGGCACGCTGGGCGACCGCAACGCCTTCCGCCCCGTCGGCGTCGAGCACAAGCTTGGCATCCACGCCTCGCCGACCTGCGTCATGAGCTATGAGGGGGCGACCGCCGAACTGGTCGGTCAGCCGAACCAGGGCCTGGCCCATATGTTCGTGATGATGAACGCGGCGCGCCTCGCCGTCGGCGTCGAGGGCGTCGGTATCGCCGAACGCGCCTATCAGCATGCCCTCGCCTATGCCTTGGACCGTCGCCAAGGTCGTTCGGTCTGGACCGGCGAGGCCAACGCCCCGATCTTTGACCATCCCGACGTGCGCCGCATGCTCAGCGTCATGAAGGCCAAGATTTCGGCGGCGCGCGCCGTATGCCTGTCGACCGGCGTCGCTGCCGATCTGGCCCGCCACGCCGGGACCGAAGAGGAGCGCCGCCATTGGAAGGGGCGCGAGGACCTGTTCACCCCGATCGCCAAGGCCTGGTCCACCGATATCGGCTGCGAGGTAGCCTCGATGGGCGTTCAGATCCACGGCGGCATGGGCTTCATCGAGGAGACCGGCGCGGCGCAATACTATCGTGACGCCCGCATCGCCCCGATCTACGAAGGCACCAACGGCATTCAGGCCATGGATCTGGTCGGTCGCAAACTGTCGATGGACGGCGGCGATGCAGCCAAGGCGCTGATCGCGGACATGAAGGTGACCCTGGTCGATCTCGGAAAGCTCTACAGCGGCAAGCCGGTCGAACGGTTCGCCACCGCCATCGAGGCCGTCGAGGATGCGACCCTGTGGCTGCTGGATCAGAAGGCCGATCCGAATGCGGCGGCCGATGTGCTGGCGGCGGCCGACGCCTATCTGAAACTGCTGGGCGATGTGGCCGGCGGCTGGATGCTGGCCAAGGGCGCGCTTGCCGCCAAGACGAAGCT
Organism: Brevundimonas sp. ASV9; assembly: GCF_016429195.1. GTDB lineage: Bacteria > Pseudomonadota > Alphaproteobacteria > Caulobacterales > Caulobacteraceae > Brevundimonas. Next base: position 21,902 of record NZ_JAELUF010000035.1, on the reverse strand, counting down.
GGACGCCAACGACGGCGATCCGGTGTGGCTGCAGGGCAAGCTGGACCTCTACGAAGTCTATGCCGCCAATGTGCTGGGCCACGTCTCCAGTCGCCTGGCGGCCGTGGGTCAGGGCGGCGACCTGCTGCGGCGCATGACGGTGGACGCGCTGGCCGGATGATCGGCTTGGCGTTTCTTCGTTTGACGTAGATGGGGCCGGACCTTCAAGGTCCGCCCGTAAAACAAGCAGGGAGCGTCCGATGAATCGTCGGCAACTGATCATGTCCACGGCGGCGACCGCCCTCGCCGTCTCGGCCTCCCCTGCGCTCGCCCGTCAGTCCACCGGATCCCCCATGCCTCAGCCGCCCGTCGCCAAGAAAATCCCTGTCGTCATCGAACAGCTGGGCCGCACCCGGACCGACGACTATCAGTGGATGAAGGACGACAATTGGCAGGCGGTCCTGCGCGATCCGACCCTGATCAAGGCCGAGGTCAAGGAACACCTGACCGCCGAGAACGCCTACCGCGAGGCCATGATGGCCTCCACCCTGCCCTTGCAGGAGACGATGTTCGCGGAGATGCGAGGCCGCATCAAGGAAGACGACAGCTCGGTTCCCGCGCCGGATGGCGGCTGGAACTACTATGTCGAATACCAGACCGGCGATCAGCACCCCCGCTACATGCGCGTCGAGCGTCAGGGCACCTGGATGGTGGATGGTCAGCCGGTGACGAAAAACTTCGTCATGGCGCCTACCCCTCAACTGCTGCTGGACGCCAACGAACTGGCCAAGGGCAAGGCCTATTCGGAAGTGTCGGCCGCAAGCCACAGCCCGGATCACACGCTGTTCGCCTTTGCCGAGGACGCCCAGGGTTCCGAGGTTCACAAGATCTACGTCAAGGACCTGGCGACCGGCGAGGTGCTGCCCGAGGTGATCGACAGCGCCACCGGCGACTTCGTTTTCTCTCCGGACAGCCAGTGGATCTTCTGGACCAACCGCGACGACAACGGCCGTCCGGACAAGATCTTCCGTCGCCCGGCGCGCGGCGGCGAGACCACTCTTGTCTATGAGGAAGCCGACGACGGCATGTTCATCGGCGTGGGCCGCACCGCCGACGACCAGTTTATCGTGATCGGCATTCAGAATCAGGAAACGTCGGAGGCGCGCTACATTCCCGCCGCGACTCCGACGGCCGAACCCGTTGTGCTGGAGCCGCGCGTGGTGGCGACCCGCTATGACGTCGATCACTGGGGCGACCGCTGGGTGATCCGCACCAATGCCGACGACGCCATCGATTTCAAGATCGTCCAGGCCCCGACCGCGACGCCGGCTAAGGCGAACTGGACCGATCTGGTGCCGCACACGCCAGGCCGCTTCATCGAAGGCCTGGACCTGACCAACGCTCATCTAGCGCGCCAGGAGCGTGCCGACGCCAACACCCGCATCATTATCCGCGATCGGACCGGCGCCGAGCATGAGATCGCGGTGGACGAACCGGCCTTCGCCCTGTCGCTGGCCGGCGCCTCCGAATACGAGACGACGACCACCCGCTACACCTACAACTCGCCGTCCACGCCGACGCAAACGTTCGACTACGACATGGCGTCGCGCGAGCGGACCCTGCGCAAGACGCAGCAGATTCCGTCCGGTCACAATATCGAAGATTATGTGGTCGAACGGCTGAACGCCCCGGCAGCCGATGGTCAGCTGGTGCCGGTGACGGTGCTGCGTCGCAAATCGACGCCCGTCGACGGTTCGGCGCCCCTGCTGCTCTACGGATACGGGTCCTACGGCATCCCCATGCCGGCCAGTTTCTCGACCAACCGACTGTCGCTGGTGGACCGCGGCTGGATCTACGCCATAGCCCATATTCGTGGCGGGTCCGACAAGGGTTGGGGCTGGTTCCTCGACGCCCGGAAGATGACGAAGAAGAACACCTTCACCGACTTCATCGCTTCCGCCGAACACCTGATCGACAAGAAGTACGCCACGGCCGGAAACATTGTCGCTCAGGGCGGATCTGCCGGTGGGCTCTTGATGGGTGCGGTCAACAACATGCGGCCCGACCTGTGGGCCGGGATCATCGGTCAGGTGCCGTTCGTGGACGTGATCAACACCATGAGCGACACCTCCCTGCCGCTGACGCCGCCCGAATGGCCCGAGTGGGGCAATCCGATCGAGGACCCGGCCGCCTACGATTACATGATGAGCTACAGCCCCTACGATCAGGTCGAGCCGAAAGCCTATCCGGCGGTCCTGGCGACAGGCGGTCTGTCCGATCCGCGCGTCACCTACTGGGAGCCGGAGAAGTGGGTCGCCAAGCTGCGACCCGCCACCACCTCGGGCAAGCCCGTGCTGCTGAAGATCAATATGGAGGCCGGTCACGGCGGCGCGGCCGGACGGTTCGACTATCTGAAGGAAGTCGCCCACGACTACGCCTTCGCGGTCTGGGCCATCGATAAGGGCTGGGAGCCCGCGTGAGCGCACTGACGGTTCGCGACGCTTGTTCCAACGACACCGCCGCAATCACGGCCATCTATGCCGAGAGCGTCGCGAATGGACGCGGCACCTTCGACCTGAAGGCGCCGGACGAGACCGAGATGGCGTCGCGTCTGGCCGCCGTCGCGGCCCTGGGCCTGCCGCGACTGGTGGTCGAGATCGACGGCGCGGTCGCCGGATACGCCTATGCCGGGCCGTTTCGCACGCGTCAGGCCTATCGCTACATGGTCGAGGACTCGATCTACGTCGCGCCATGGGCCAGGGGACGCGGTGTCGCCGGCGCCCTGCTCGATGCGTTGATCGTTCGGTGCGAAGCGATGGGTCTTCGTCAGATGGTCGCGGTCATCGGCGATGCGGAGAACATCGGCTCCATCGCCCTGCACCGCACGCGTGGCTTCACCGACGCCGGCGTGTTCAAGGCGGCCGGCTGGAAGCACGACGACTGGCGCGACGTGGTGTTCATGCAGCGGGCGCTGGGCGATGGCGGCGCCACTGCGCCCGACGCGGCGGGTCTGCCGCTTGCCGACAAGAAGCCGCTGCGCTGACGCGTTGCGGCGTCATCACCCGACGCCTATCCTGACGCCGTGAAGATCGTTCAATCCCTGTTGCTGCTGATCGGCGCCCTGTCGGTGCTGGCGCTCGGCGCGGTCGGCGCCTTGGCGTCGCCGGCGACCGCCGCGCCTTGCCATGAGACAGGCCATGAGACAGGCCAGTCCTCGCCCGACCAGACCCCGAACCATGCGCCCAAGGCCATGAAGGCGATGATCTGCTGCGTCGCCTGCGTCGCGGTACCGACGCTGGACCCCGCGCCGGTTTCCGGTCCGACCCTGTCGCCGTCGCGCATCGCCGCGGTTCCGACTGCCTTGCCGGCCGGGCAACGGCTGGCGCCCGAACCCGGACCACCCCGCCCCCTGATCGTCTGACACACCTCGCGCCTCTCGCAAGGCGCACTCCGTCACGATCATCAGAGGAGGCCTTGAATGGCTATCCGTACTCTCGTCGGCGCCTGCGCCAGCGCTTCCCTGCTCGCCCTGGCTCAGGCCGCGGCGGCGCAGGATCACTCTCACCATGCGTCGAGCAAGCCCGCTGCCGATCCGCACGCGGGTCACGACATGCCAATGTCATCCGCCGAACCGATGACCGATCACGCCAGCATGGGTCACACGATGACCAGCCCGTATGGCCCTTGGCCCATCAACCGCGACGCCTCCGGCACCGGCTGGCAACCCGATGCGGGCGAGCACGGCGGCATCCACACCGTCCGTGGCGACTGGATGGTGATGACCCACGCCATGCTGAACCTGGTCTATGACACCCAGTCCGGACCGCGCGGCGGCGACAAGACCTTCGTCGCCGGCATGCTGATGACCTCGGCGCGGCGTGACTTCGACGACGGCTCAAAGCTGAACCTGCGCGCCATGCTCAGCCCGGACCCTTTGATGGGCAAGTCTGGCTATCCACTGTTGCTGGCGGCGGGCGAGACGGCGGACGGCGTCAATCCTCTGGTCGATCGCCAGCACCCGCACGACTTCTTCATGGAGCTGTCGGCCAGCTATTCGAAGCGTCTGTCCGATAAGGACAGCGTTTACGGCTATATCGGCCTGCCCGGCGAACCTGCCTTCGGCCCGCCCGCCTTCATGCACCGCATGAGCGCGATGGACAGTCCTGAGGCGCCGATCACCCACCACTGGCTGGATTCGACCCACATCGTCTTCGGTGTGACCACCCTGGGCTGGGCGCACGACCGCTTCAAGATCGAGACCTCGGCTTTCAAGGGACGCGAACCGGATGAGGAGCGCTGGGGCATCGATCCGCCACGGCTGGACAGTTGGTCCGTTCGCGCCGCCTGGAACCCAAACGACGACTGGTCGCTGCAGGCCTCCTACGCCGATGTCTCCGCGCCAGAACAGCTGGAGCCCGACGAGGACGAGACGAAATGGTCGGCTAGCGCCATCCACACCCGCCGTCTGGGCGATGACGGCTGGTGGTCCTCGAGCCTGGCCTGGGGTCGCAAGACCAACGACCACGGCGAATCGAAGGACGGCTGGTTGCTGGAATCGGCGATCCATCCAAACGACCGCTGGACGGTCTTTGCCCGCGCCGAGCGGATCGAGACGGATGAACTGCTTCCCGGCGTCGGCGGCGGCCATGGCCCGCTCTACACGGTGGGCAAGGCGTCGGTCGGCGTGGTCCGCGACTGGCGGATCGCCGAACACGTCCGGTTCGGCCTCGGCGGTCTCTATGCCATGAATCGCGTGCCGACGGCGTTGGAGCCTCTGTATGGCGGCGATCCCGACGGGGCGATGCTCTTCGTGCGGCTGAAGATCGACTGATCTAGCTCAAGGCCTGTCCGGCTTCGGCCGGGCGGGCCGGCGGCTGCTCCAGAAGCCGCAGCGCTTCATAGCCGACCAGGACCACGCCGAGCACGAGCATCAGCGCTCCGGCGATCAGCACCAGGCGCACGTGCCGGTGCAGGTGATAAAGCAACTCGCCGATCATCGACGGTCCCGCCGCATTCGGATCGTGCCAATTCGATCCGTTCCGGACAGTCTACTGCAAAACGCGGACCTGATGGAGTCCGTCAGAACCGCGTTCCGTCAGACGAGGCGGCTCTGCACCACGGCTGCGCCGATGAAGCTGGCGAACAGCGGGTGCGGCGCAAACGGACGGCTCTTCAGCTCGGGGTGATACTGAACGCCGATGAACCAGGGGTGGTCCGGGCGTTCAACCGTCTCAGGCAGAACGCCGTCAGGCGACAGACCGGCGAAGACCAGCCCGCCCTTCTGCTCGATCGCCTCGCGATAGTTGATGTTGACCTCGTAGCGGTGGCGGTGACGCTCGCTGATCGCGGTTGAGCCGTAGATCTCGGCAATCTTGGACCCGGCTGTCAGAGTCGAATCATAGGCGCCGAGCCGCATGGTGCCGCCCAAGTCGCCGCCCTGCTGACGCAGGACGCGTTGGTTGCCTTGGGTCCATTCGGTCATCAGGCCGACGACCGGCTCGGCGGTCGGGCCGAACTCGGTAGACGAGGCCTTGGGATAGCCGGCCAGGTTCCGCGCCGCCTCGATCACCGCCATCTGCATGCCAAAGCAGATCCCGAAGTAAGGGATGTTGCGCTCACGGGCGAAGCGGGCCGCCTCGATCTTGCCTTCCGAGCCGCGCTCGCCGAAGCCGCCGGGCACCAGGACGGCGTGCGCACCCTGAAGACGCTCCTCGCAGGCTTCGGGATCGCCTTCGAAGGTGTCGGCCTCGACCCAGTCGATGTTGACCTTGACGTTGTTCGCCACGCCCCCGTGATGCAGGGCCTCAATCAGCGACTTATAGGCATCCTTCAGGACGGTGTATTTGCCGACCACGGCGATGGTCACCTCGCCGTCGGGCTGCAGGCGGCGACGCGCGATCTCTTGCCAGCCGGTCAGATCCGGCTCGGGCGCATCGTTGATGCCGAAGTGCGCCAGGACTTCGCGGTCCAGACCCTCGCGGTGATAGTCCAGCGGCACGGCATAGATGTCGGCGGAGTCCATTGCTTGAATGACGCCGCTTTCGCGCACGTTGCAGAACTGGCCGATCTTGCGCTTCTCTTCGGCCGGGATCGGCTGCTCGCAGCGGCACAGCAGGATGTCCGGCTGGATGCCGATGGAGCGCAGTTCCTTGACCGAGTGCTGGGTCGGCTTGGTCTTCATCTCGCCGGCCGTCTTGATGAACGGCAGCAGCGTCAGATGGACGAAGCAGCTCTGGCCGCGCGGCAGGTCCTGCCCTAGCTGGCGGATCGCCTCGAAGAAGGGCAGGCCCTCGATGTCGCCGACCGTGCCGCCGATCTCGACCAGAACGAAATCGACGTCTTCGCCCGCGTCCGTCAGGGCAGGCGTCAGGCAAAACGATTTGATCTGGTCGGTGACGTGCGGAATGACCTGCACCGTGGCGCCCAGATAGTCGCCGCGACGCTCCTTCTCCAGAATGGTCGAATAGATGCGGCCGGTCGTGATGTTGTCGGACTTGGCCGCCGACACGCCGGTGAACCGCTCGTAGTGGCCCAGGTCCAGGTCGGTCTCGGCGCCGTCGTCGGTCACGAAGACCTCGCCGTGCTGATATGGGCTCATCGTGCCCGGATCGACATTCAGATAGGGGTCGAGCTTGCGCAGGCGGACCTTGTAGCCGCGCGCCTGCAAAAGAGCGCCGAGAGCGGCGGAGGCGAGGCCTTTTCCTAGCGAGGAAACCACGCCGCCGGTGATGAACACATAGCGAGCCATGGGGGGACACCTTACTCCATGATTCGCGGCTCGGTCATGCCGCCGTCGAATCGAACTGTTGATCAAAAGAAGAAAGCGCGCCCTGCGGCGCGCTTTCTGAAACTCGGGTCTTTGTCGGAGCCTTACTGGGCGGGTTGTTGGGCCGGCGCGGGCGTCGCTGAGGCCGACGGCAGGCTGGCTTCCAGATCATCCAGCGAAGGCGTCGCTGGTTTAGCCGGCGCAGCGGGCTGTTGCTGGGCGGGCTGCTGCGTCTGGGTCTGCGGCGTCGTGGCCAGCGAACCCACAGCGTCGGCGTCGATGCCGGACACCGAGGCGCGGTCCATATTGCCGACGACCGTCAGAATGATCGTCAGGGCGAACAGCGCGGCCGCCAGCCACCAGGTGGTGACGGTCAGAAGATTGCCGGCCCCGCGTGCGGTCATGAAGCCCGACGGACCGCCGCCCATGCCCAGGGCGCCGCCCTCGGACTTCTGAAGCAGGACGATGCCCGTCAGCGCGATGGCGACGATGATGATGGCGACGAGCAGGATGGTCTGGAGCATGGCGTCATTCATGTGGGCGCGGATCTGCGCCGATCAAGCGGCGGCCTCTATCATCGAAGCGCGCCAGGGGCAAACGTCACGCGGCGGCGTCGACGATCGGCAGAAAGTCCTCGGCCTTCAAGGACGCGCCGCCGACCAGGGCGCCGCCGACTTCCGGCGTCGCCAGAATGTCGCGCGCATTGTCCGGTTTGACCGAACCGCCATACAGAATGGGCGCGGTGCGAGCGCCTTCTCCCAGCTTTGCGACGATGGCGGCGCGCACGGCCGCATGGACCTCGGCGATCTGATCCAGCGTGGGGGTTAGGCCCGTGCCGATGGCCCAGACGGGTTCATAGGCCACCGCAAAGTCCCGCTCGGCCAAGCTGGACGGCAGCGAGCCCGCGACCTGGCCCGACACGACGGCGATGGCGTCGCCCGCTTCCCGCTGCTGCAGTGTTTCACCGACGCACACGATGGGCTCTAGCCCGGCGGCGATGGCGGCCTCGACCTTGGCGGAAATGTCCGCATCGGTCTCGCCGAAAGCCGAGCGGCGTTCGGAATGCCCCAGAATCACCACGGTCGCGCCGGCGTCGACCAGCATTTGGGCCGACACCGAGCCGGTGAAGGCGCCGGCGGCCTTCTCATGGCAATCCTGACCGCCCACGGCCACGCCGCTGCCCGCCAGGGCGGACTGCATGCGGTCGATCAGCGTCGCCGGCGGGCACAGCACCACACGGCAGCCCTGCCCCGTCGTACCGACGGCATCCCTGATCGCCTCAGCCTGCGCCAGGGCGGCCGAGACGCCGTTCATCTTCCAATTGCCGACGATCATCTTCACGGATTGTTTCATGGCCGCCTGTCTAGAAGGCGAAAACCGCCAAGCCAAGAGGCGCCGCCGCAATCCGGACACGAAGCCATCCTTGCAGCGGCGGCCTCGCCCCGACTATACGCGACGATTGACGCCAATATCGGCCAGTCCCGGGTTTTCGAATGCTCACCGCCTTCCGCGCCTTCTCTCGATCTAAATGGGCGGCCGCCCTGCTTGTCCTGATCGCGATCAGCTTCGTGATCGTCGGCGCGCGGATGGATGTCTTCTCCAACCTGGGACCGAAGCACGTCATCGATGCGGGCGACCGCTCGATGAACGAGGCCGAGTTCCGCACCGCCTTCGATCAGGTGCGTGAACGGCTGCAGCAGCAGGTCGGCCGTCCCCTGACAAACCAGGAGCTGGTGGCGGAAAACATCCACGTCCGCTTCCTGACCGAGCAGACGCAGCAGCTGGGCTTTCTGAACTGGGCCTACAAGGCCGGCATCCGCCCGGGCAAGGAACTGATCGTCAAGCAAATCCGCCAGATCCCGGCCTTCTTCAACTCGGTCACCGGCCAGTTCGACCAGCAGGCCTATGAGGCGGCTCTTGCGCAGCAGAACCTGACGCCCGCCATGCTGGAGCAGGACCTGCGCGACCAATATGCGACGGAGCATTTCGGCGCCGCCGTCTTCGCCGGCGCCCGCGTGCCGCGCATCTATGGCGCGCTGCTGGCGGGTTCCGCCTTCGAAAGCCGAGACGGTCGTTGGTTCGAGGTGACCCCCGCGATGGCTGGTCAGATCCCCGCCCCGACCGACGCCCAGTTGAACGCCTTCATTCAGGAGAACGCCGACCGCCTGCGCGCGCCCGAGTTCCGCATGGTGTCGGTCGTTCTGTTCACGCCTGAGGGGTCGGCCAATGCGCCGATCTCGGAAGACCGCATCCGCGAGCGCTTCGAGTTCAAGAAGGACACGCTGAGCAAGCCCGAGACGCGCTCCTTCGTCACCCTGACCGCCCCGAACCGCGAGACCGCCCAGAAGATCGCCGCCGCCCTGCGCGCGGGCCAATCGCCCGCCGACGTCGGCCGCGCAAACAACATCACGCCGGCCGCCTTCAGCGAGACCCCCCGTTCGGCCATCGGCGACGCCGCGACCGCAGCCGCCGTCTTCGGCCTGCAAGCCAATCAGGTGTCCGATCCTGTCCAGGCCGGTGTCGGCTTCGCCGTCGCCAAGGTCACGGCCGTCCAACCCGCCGCGCCCGCCACGCTGGACGGCGCTCGCGAGGAGCTGATCCAGGAACTCCGCGCCGAGGACGTGAAGACCCAGACCTACGCCAAGGTCGAGAAGTACGAAGCCGCCCGCACAGCTGGAAAGAACCTGGCTGACGCCGCGCGTGAAGCCGGGGGTCGCATCGTCGATCTGCCGCCCTTCACCAAGGACGGCAAACTGCCGAACGGTCAGGCGCTGAACGCCCCGCCGCAAATCTTCGAGACGGCCTGGAGCCTGACCAAAGGCGGCGAGAGCGACGTCATCGACGCCGGTCAGGGCCAGTATTTCGCCGTGCGCGTCAACGACATCCGCCCGTCGGCCCTGCCGACCCTGGCCGAGGTTCGCGAGCCCCTGGCCGCTCAATGGATCCAGCGGGAAACCATGCGTCGCCTCTCGGCCAAGGCCGAAGAGCTGACGACCCGCGTGCGCAATGGCGAGGACATCGCTGTGGTCGCCCGCTCGGTCAATGCGCCGCTGACCGTGCGCACCGGCGTCATCCGTAATCAGCAGACCCAGGAAGCCCTGGGTCAGGGCGTGCTTCAGGGTCTGTTCGGCCAGTCGAAGGGCCAGGCCTTCTCGCAGCCGGCGTCGCAGACCGCCTATGTGGTCGGTCGCGTCGACAATGTCCGCGCCGCCACTCCGGCCGTAGCCGGTCCGCTGGCCGAGCAGGTCCGCCCGCGTCTGACCCAGGAGTTGGTGCAGGCCATGGTCGAATCGTCGGTCTCGGCGGGCGCCCAGCGCTCCAAAGCCAAGAACGACCCGGCCCAGGCGCTGTCGGCCTTGGGTCTGTCGGGTGGCGCAACGCCCGCCGCACCGGCGCAATGACCGACGACGCTTCGCGCGACATCTCGTTCGACGCCTTCGCCGCCGGCCTTTTGGCCGGTCGGCCGCAGGTCCTGGTTCGCCGGGTCATCGACGATCTGGAAACCCCGGTCTCGGCCTATCTGAAGCTGGGGCGCGATCGGCCGTACGCCTGTCTGCTGGAATCGGTCGAGGGCGGTGCCGTCAAGGGACGCTATTCCATCCTGACGCTGGATCCCGATGTGGTCTGGCGTTGTCGATCCAACGCGGCCGAAATGTCGCGCGGCTCAGCCATAATCGAGGGTCGCTTTACGGCCGAACCGCTGCCGGCGCTGCAATCCCTGCGCGGGCTGATCGCGGCGTCGAAGTTCGATCTGCCGGAGGGATTGCCGCCGATGGCCGCCGGCCTGTTCGGCGTCTTCGGCTATGACATGGTGCGACTGCTGGAGCCGCTGGGCGCGCCAAACCCTGATCCGCTCGATCTGCCCGACGCCGTGCTGACAAGGCCGTCGCTGGTGGCCATCTTCGATTCGGTTCGCCACGAGATCGTTCTGGTGTCGGCCGCCTATCCCGACGCGGGCATCGCCTCCGAAGAGGCGTTCGACGCCGCGACGGCGCGGCTGGATGCGTTCGAGACGGCCTTGCGCGAGCCTTTGCCCATCCGCGCCGCCCCGCAGCAAAAGCCGGCTCCCGTCTTCACCTCGCCTGTGGACGAGCCGGCCTTCGGCGAGATGGTCGCCAGGGCCAAGGACTACATCGGCGCCGGCGACATTTTCCAGGTCGTGCTCAGCCACCGCTTTTCGGCCCCGTGGACCGACGATCCGTTCGCCTTCTATCGCTCGCTGCGTCGCCAGAATCCGTCGCCCTATCTGTTCTATCTGAACTTCGAAGGTTTCCAGCTCGCCGGCTCCAGCCCCGAGATCCTGGTTCGGCTCAAGGACGGCGAAGTTACGATTAGACCGCTGGCCGGCACCCGCATGCGCGGCGCGACGCCAGAAGCGGACAAGGCGCTGGAAGTCGAACTGCTCGCTGATCCAAAAGAGCTTGCCGAGCACCTGATGCTGCTGGACCTGGGCCGCAACGATGTGGGGCGAGTCGCGGCGCCCGGCACGGTCGAAGTCACCGAGAGCTTTGTCGTCGAGCGCTACAGCCAGGTCATGCACATCGTCTCCAACGTGCGCGGCAAGGCCGATCCCAGGCTGGATGCGGTGGACACGCTGCTGGCCGCTCTGCCCGCCGGGACCCTGTCGGGTGCGCCCAAGGTGCGCGCGATGGAGATCATCGACGAACTGGAAAGCGAAAAGCGCGGCGTCGGTTACGGCGGCGGCGTCGGCTATATTTCAGCCGGCGGCGAGGCGGACATCTGCATCACCCTGCGCACCGCCCTGTTCGCTGACGATCGGATCTTCGTTCAGGCCGGGGCGGGCGTCGTCGCCGACAGCGATCCTGCGGCCGAATATGCCGAGACCCAGCACAAGGCGCGGGCGCCGATGCGGGCGGCGGAAGACGCCTGGCGCTTTCGCACCGGCAATCGCTAGCGCGAAATCGTCATTGCCGGGTCGTTGAACTGCACGCCCGGCCCGATGATGACGACGCCTGCCATCAGAACCGCTGCGGTGGCCGCGAGCGCGGCTGCGCCAAGCGCGGCGACGGGGTTGGGCCGGGTTTCGATCACGACCAGCTTCGCCTTTGCGGCGGCGATCTTGGCGGCGATGTCTTTTTCAGCGGCGAGTTTCACCGGCCCAGTCCTAGTCCCGGCGAGTTAAAATGCGCTTTAAGGCCGCGCCCGCTTGGCGCGGACGCGCGTCACGCCTAGAAGCCAAGCCATGATCCTCGTCGTCGATAACTACGACAGCTTCACCTACAATCTCGTCCACTACCTCGCGGAGTTGGGCGCGCCGACGCATGTGGTGCGCAACGACGACCTGACGGTGGACGAGGCGTGGGCGCTGAACCCCGCCGCCGTTCTGCTGTCGCCCGGCCCTTGCGCGCCCGATCAGGCGGGCATCTGTTTGCCGTTGATCACGACCGCGCCAGCGTCGATGCCGATCCTGGGCGTATGTCTGGGTCATCAGGCCATCGGCCAGGCCTTCGGCGGCGACGTCATCCGCGCCAAGACCCTGATGCACGGCAAGACCTCGCCGATCCTGCATGAGGGCCAGAGCGTCTTCACCGGCCTGCCCTCGCCCTTCACCGCCACACGCTATCACTCGCTGGCGGTCAAGCGCGAAACCCTGCCCGACGACCTGGAGGTCACCGCATGGACCGCCGACGGCGAGATCATGGGTTTGCAACATCGCACCCGCCCGATCCACGGCGTTCAGTTCCACCCGGAATCCATCGCCACCGAGCACGGTCACGACATGCTGGCCAACTTCCTCGAGATCGCCGGCGTAAAGCGCCTCGCGGCCGCCTGACCATGGGCGACGGGTTCAAGCCGATCCTCGCCCGGCTGGTCGAGGGCCATCCCCTGACGTCGCAGCAGGCGCACGACTTCTTCGCCGCCTGCCTGCGCGGCGAGCCGACCCCGTCGCAGGTCGCAGCCGCCGTCACCGCCATGCGGATGCGCGGCGAGACCGTGGACGAGATCGCCGCCTTCGCGGGCGCCATGCGTGAAGCCGCTCTGACGCTGGATCATCCCTATGAGGTGATCGACACCTGCGGCACCGGGGGCGACGGTCAGCACACCTACAATATCTCGACCGCCGCAGCCTTGGTTCTGGCCGGCGCCGGCCTGAAGGTCGCCAAGCATGGCAATCGGGCGATGTCATCGAAATCAGGCTCTTCCGATGTGCTGTCGATCCTGGGCGTGAACCTGATGGCGTCGCAGGCGCAGCAGAAAAAGGCGCTGGACGAGGCCGGGATCTGCTTCCTGTTCGCGCCTGCCTATCACGGGGCGATGCGTCATGTCGGACCGGTGCGGGCCGAGATCGGTTTTCGCACCGTCTTCAACCTGTTGGGACCGCTTTCGAATCCGGCGTCTGCAAGACGACAGGTCATGGGCGTCTATGATCCGCGCCTGTTGGAGCCGCTGGCCGAGGTGCTGGGCCGGCTTGGCGCCACCCGGGCCTGGACCGTTCACGGTCAAGGCCTGGACGAACTGGCGACTTCCGGACCCACGGACGTCGCCGAATGGAAGGATGGCGCGGTTCGTCGCTTCCAAATCACGCCCGAGGACGCCGGCCTGCCGCGGGCCTCTATCGCAGACATTCGCGGCGGCGACGCCGAGGAGAATGCCGTCGCCCTGCGCGCGCTTCTGGCCGGCGCGGCCGGACCCTACCGCGACATCGTGCTGCTGAACGCCGCCGCCGCCCTCGTGGTGTCCGATCGCGCGGCCGATCTGGCCGACGGCGCCGCGCTCGCCGCTGCCGCAATCGACGACGGTCGAGCCACCGAGGCACTGGATCGCCTGACCCGCATCACCTCCACGCCGCTGGAAAGCGAAGAGCCCGCATGACCGACGTTCTGGACCGTATCGCCGCCTACAAGCGCGAGGACGTCGCCGCCCGCAAGGCTGCCACCTCGCAGGCCGCGATCGAAGCGCTGGCCCGCGCCGCATCGCCCCCGCGCGGCTTTCGCGCCTCTTTGGAGCGGGTCGGAGAGGAAACCGGTCGTCCCGCCCTGATCGCCGAGATCAAGAAGGCCAGTCCGTCCAAGGGCCTGATCCGGCCCGATTTCGATCCGCCGGCCCTCGCCCGCGCCTATGAGGCCGGCGGCGCGGCCTGTCTGTCGGTGCTGACCGATGCCCCCAGCTTCCAGGGCGACGACGCCTATCTGGGCCAGGCCCGCGAGGCCGTCGCCCTGCCCTGCCTGCGCAAGGATTTCCTGGTCGATCCCTGGCAGGTCCCGGAAAGCCGCGCCTTGGGCGCCGACTGCATCCTGATCATCCTCGCCATGATCGACGACAGCCTGGCGGCTGAACTGCTGTCGGAAGCCGAACGCTTTGGCATGGACGCGCTGATCGAGACGCACGACGAGGAAGAAATGGCGCGCGCCTGTGCGCTCGGCGGCGATCTCGTGGGGGTCAATAATCGTTCGCTGCGTACGTTCGAGGTCGATCTGGAAACCACGGAACGGCTGTCGATGCTCAGCCCCGTTCGCGCTCTGCTGGTCGCCGAGAGCGGCATCTTTACGCCCGACGACGTTGCGCGCGTTTCGGCTGCCCATGCCCAGGCGATCCTGGTTGGCGAGAGCCTGATGCGCCAGGCCGATGTCGAGGCGGCGACCCGTCAGTTGCTGGCGGTCTGAGCCGACACGCGGCGGCAAGCCTCGCCGTTAAGTTGACATTAGCAAGGAACACTTACAGAACATCGACAAATGTTCACGGCCCGTTCCGATTCGTCGGCGGGCGCATGAGGGCTTGGCGATGCTCACGCGCAAACAGCACGAACTGCTGATGTTCATTCACGAACGCATCCAGGAGACCGGCGTCTCCCCTTCGTTCGACGAGATGAAGGAGGCGCTCGATCTGGCCTCCAAGTCCGGCATTCACCGACTGATCACGGCGCTGGAGGAACGCGGCTTCATCCGCCGTCTCGCTCACCGCGCTCGCGCTTTGGAAGTCACGAAACTGCCCGAACAGGCGACGGCCGGCGCGCCGCGCGGTCGCGCCGGGTTCAAGCCCGACGTCATCGAGGGCGGCGGCGGTATCCGACCTGCGGCCCCGATGGCGGCTAACGACACCCGCGAACTGCCGCTGATGGGCAAGATCGCCGCCGGCACGCCGATCGACGCGATCGAGCACGAAACGGCCCGCTACCCGGTTCCGGAATCGATGCTGGGTTCGGGCGAGCACTACTTGCTGGAGATCGAAGGCGATTCCATGATCGAAGCCGGCATTCTGAATGGCGACATGGTGGTGATCAAATCGACCGACAACGCCGCCTCCGGCGAGATCGTGGTGGCTCTAGTGGAGGGCGAGCAGGCGACGCTGAAGCGCCTTCGCAAGAAGGGGGCGTCGATTGCGCTGGAACCCGCCAACCGCAACTACGAGACCAAGATCTACGGCTCCGATCAGGTTGCCGTTCAGGGCAAGCTGGTCGGCCTCATGCGCCGGTATCACTGACGTCCGGATCGGACTGACGCGTCCAGGGACGGTCGCCGCGAACGTCGGCCGTCCACACCGCGCGCCATCGATTCGGCTCATCCGAACGAACGCGCCACAACTCCACGGCGCCACCCCGCGCAAAGTCCACGCCGTCCAGGACAAGACGATCCTGACAGGCTCTTGGAACTGAGGTGACGACGGCGCGGACGCTGACGACGGGTGCTGCGCGGCATAACGCCTCCATCTGATCTGAGCTCGGCGACTTCCGCCCCCACCAGATTGCTACGGGCACGTCCTCATCGACTTCCGATCGACAGGAGAAACGGTCGCACACCCAGCCCGTCTCCGACCGGTCCGTCATGGTCAGCCCCCGTCTTCGTGACCAGAGATCGACTGCAAACTCACGCACGCCAGGCCGCACGACGACCGCCGCCTGATCACGGTGAAAGGCGGCGTTCGTCCCGCCATCACCAATCCATAGGTCCGGCGTCGGCGCACGCGGCCAGATCAGGATGGCGGCTGCGAACGGCAGTCCCAACCAGCGCAGGCGGCCCTGCCACAGACAGACGAACAACACCCCCAGGAAGGCGATCGGCAGGACATAGTTCGGCGCGCTGGCGACCGTTCTGACCGCGCCGGGCAATCCTGCCGTCCACGTGCCGATCGCCAGCATCAGATCCACGCCCCATCCCGCGACCGCCAGGAACGGTCCCCCCAGCCCCAAGGGCTCAAGCGCTGCGCCCAAGGCCAGCGCCGGCATCAGGATGAAGTCCGCCACGGGCGACGTGCCGAGATTGGCGAGTAGTCCGTACATGGCGGTGCGGTTGAAATGCTGCATGGCGAACGGGCCCGTCGCCAATCCAGCGACGACGCTGGCCGCCACAGCCGCTGTCAACCAACCGGCCAGCCGCTGGACTGCCAGGATCGGCCAGGGCGCGGATATTTCGCGCGGGCGCTTTGGCCAGGCCTCGACCAAGGCGACCAAGGCCGCCGTCGCCGCGAACGACATCTGGAAACCCGGCGTGACGATGGCTTCGGGCTGGATCGCCAGAACGATGAAGGCCGCCACAGCCAGGCCATGCATCGTCACCGCCTGTCGATCCAGCAGAACAGCCAGAAAGGCAATGGAGGCGGTGATGGCGGCCCGCTCAGCCGGGGGCGGCGCGCCCGAAACCACAAGATAGACCCCGACTGCCGTCAGGCCCGCCAATGCCGCGACCTTCTTGCCGTGAACACGCAGGGCCAACCAAGGCCAGGCCGCCACGCCCAGCCGCACGGCGAAGAAGACGAAGCCGCCGACGATGGCCATATGCAGCCCTGACACCGACAGGATGTGCGCCAGGCCGGAATCGCGCATCACATCCATGTCCTCCTGACTAATCCAGGTTTCGTGACTGGTGGTCATGGCGGCGGCGATCCCGCCGGTCCGTTCGCCGAGCCGTGCCACGATCCGCTCGGCCAGTGCGAAGCGGGCGCCGTTGACCGCCATCTCAAGTCGAAGTCGCCACGGCGGCTTGGCCAGATCGGCCGTACGCGTGTCGCTCAAGGCGAACGCAACGCCGCCCATCCCCTGAAAGAAGGCGTTGCGCCCGAAATCGTAGGCGCCGGGGCTGGCCGGCGCCGGCGGCGGATTCAGAATGCCGAACAGGCGGATCGCTTCGCCGGGCCGCGGCGGGTCGCCCCGCACCGTCGCCCGCAAGCGAACCGGCGTCTGTTCGGGCGTTAGTCCGCGGATCCAGACCGGCGCGATCACGACCCGCGCGCCTCGCTGGCCCGAGCTGTCGACATCCACGACCCAGGCTTCGATCACTGTCGGTTCGCTGAGGGCGTGCGCGATCGGCGCAGCGACGGCTTCGGTGCGCACCTTGGCCGCCGCCAGCCCGCCTGAAACGCAGGCCAGCATCAAGAGCAGCCAGGTCAGGCGCCGCGACCCGCCGCGACCGCGCGCCCGGACCCACAGCCCAAAGGCCAAAGCGGCGCCCAGCAACAAGGGCCACAAGACCGGCTCGGCTCGCAGGGCGAAATAGACGCCGCCGCCCGCGCCGAACGCGACCGGCGCCCATAGCCGCCATCTCAGGGTCTGAGCGGCGACTTCGGCGTGCAGCCAGGCGCGCAATCGCGCGGCAGGGGTGGGTTTTGCCGCATCGGGGCGTATAAGGGCGTCGCTTACGGACCCCTCCCCCATGACCTCACCTTCCTCGACTGTCGTCACCCGCTTCGCCCCCTCGCCGACAGGCTATCTGCATATCGGCGGGGCGAGAACCGCTTTATTCAACTGGCTATACGCCAAAAGACACGCTGGACGTTTCCTGATCCGCGTCGAGGATACCGACCGCGAACGCTCGACCGATGAGGCGGTGAAGGCCATTTTCGACGGCTTGAGCTGGCTGGAGCTGTTCGCCGACGACGAGCCGGTGTTCCAGTTCAGCCGGGCCGACCGCCACCGCGAGGTGGTCGATCAACTACTCGAAACCGGCCACGCCTACCGCGACTTCACCTCGGCCGAGGAGACCGGTCGTCTGCGCGATGAGGCCAAGGCCGAAAAGCGCACTTTCGAATCGCCCTGGCGCGACCGCGAGCCGACCGTAGATGATCTGGCCTCGCCGCACGTCGTGCGCTTCCGTCGGCCAAAGGCGACGACGGTCACGGTAGCCGATGAGGTCCAGGGTGATGTGAACTGGTCGACCGACGACCTGGACGATCTGGTGCTGCTGCGTTCGGACGGCGCGCCGACCTATAACCTCGCCGTCGTCGTGGACGACCACGACATGGGGGTGACCCATGTCATTCGCGGCGACGACCATCTGAACAACGCCGCGCGTCAGAGCCTGATCTACGATGCGCTGGGCTGGACGCGTCCGACCTTCGCCCACATCCCCCTGATCCACGGACCGGATGGCGCCAAGCTGTCGAAGCGTCACGGCGCACAGGCGGTGCATGAATACGCCGAGATGGGCTACTTGCCCGAGGCCATGCGCAACTATCTGGCTCGCCTGGGCTGGGCGCACGGCGACGACGAACTGTTCAGCGACGCCCAGGCCGTCGAATGGTTCGATCTCGCCGGCATCGGCAAGGCGCCGGCCCGCCTGGATTTCGACAAACTGGCCCACGTCAATTCGCACTGGCTGCGTCTCGGCGACGATGAACGGCTCGCCAAGCTGACGCTGGATGCGCATCTGCAGAAGGGTCACGCCTTGGCGGAGGCGGATGAAGCCCGCCTCCAGCGCGCCATGCCTTTCGTCAAGGATCGCGCCAAGACGATCCTCGATCTGGTCGACCAAACCGCCTTCGTCCTGAAATCGCGCCCGCTGACCCTGGACGATAAGGCGAAGGCGCTGCTGTCCGGTGAAACTCTGGATCGCCTCGCCCGCCTGCGCGAGCGGCTATCCCTGTTCCAGTCCTGGGACGTCTTCGCGCTGGAAGCCGAGCTCAAGGCCTTTGCGGAATCCGAGGGCGTTGGGTTTGGGAAAATCGGCCCGCCGATGCGCGCGGCGCTTACCGCAGGGTCAACATCACCTGATATTGCACGAACTTTGTCGGCTCTTGGGCGCGACGAAAGTCTCGGGCGCTTGGATGATGCGCTGCAACAGACTAAGTGATCACCCACAAACCAAAAAGCGGCCGACGCCTCCCCGCGCCTGGACGTGTGATGCAAAGGGGCATTCATGACTGAACAAGCCAAACCCGCCGGCTCGGCGACCCTGTCCTTCGAGGACAAGACGATCGAGTTGCCGGTCCTTTCGGGCTCCACCGGCCCGGATGTCATCGACATCCGCAAACTCTATGCGGGAACGGGCGCCTTCACCTTCGATCCCGGCTTCACCTCGACGGCGGCCTGTGAATCGGCCCTGACCTATATCGACGGCGACGCCGGCGTGCTGCTGCATCGCGGCTATCCGATCGACCAGCTGGCGTCGAAGTCGAACTTCGTCGAGGTCTGCCACCTGCTGCTGCACGGCGAACTACCGACCGCCGCTCAGTACGAGAAGTTCGAAAACAGCATCACCACCCACACGATGCTGCACAGCCAGTTCGATCGCTTCTTCGAAGGCTTCCGTCGCGACGCCCACCCGATGGCGATCATGGTCGGAACCGTCGGCGCCCTGTCGGCCTTCTATCACGACAGCCTGGACATCCACGATCCGATCCAGCGCGACATCTCGGCCATTCGCCTGATCGCCAAGATGCCCACGATCGCGGCCCGCGCCTACAAATACCATATCGGCCAGCCGTTCGTGTCGCCGCGCAACGACCTGTCCTACGCCGAAAACTTCCTGCGCATGTGCTTCGCCGTTCCGGCCGAGGACTATCATGTCGATCCGGCCCTGGTTCGCGCCATGGACCGCATCTTCACCCTGCATGCTGACCACGAGCAGAACGCCTCGACCTCGACCGTGCGTCTGGCCGGTTCGTCGGGCGCCAATCCATTCGCCTGTATCGCCGCCGGCATCGCCTGCCTGTGGGGCCCGTCGCACGGCGGCGCGAACGAAGAAGCCCTGACGATGCTCAAGGAAATCGGCACCCCGGACAAGATCCCGGAGTTCATTCAGGGCGTGAAGGACCGCAAGTACAAGCTGATGGGCTTCGGCCACCGCGTGTACAAGAACTACGACCCGCGCGCGAAGGTCATGCAGCAGTCGGCCTATGAAGTGCTGGCCGCCACGGGCCGCGAAAACGATCCGCTGTTCCTGGTCGCCAAGGAGTTGGAGAAGGTCGCCCTGTCGGACGAATACTTCACCTCGCGCAAGCTGTTCCCGAACGTCGACTTCTATTCGGGCATCACCCTGTCGGCGATGGGCTTCCCGACCACCATGTTCACCGTCCTGTTCGCCCTAGCCCGCACCGTGGGCTGGATCTCGCAGTGGCAGGAAATGATGGCCGATCCTTCGCAGAAGATCGGTCGCCCGCGTCAGCTCTACACGGGCCCGACCCAGCGCGATTACGTGCCGATCGAACAGCGCGGCTGAGACGAAAGCTGAAATGCAAAACGCCGGGGAGACATCCCCGGCGTTTTTCTTTGTCGTCAGACCAGCTTCAGATCCGCGAAACGGGCAGCCAGGTCATCCAGATCGCGGTGCATATGGGCCACGCCGATCGCAGCAGCGCCCAGAGCCACATCGTCGCCCTCGACGGCCATGGACAGGGCCAGGCTTTGGTCGATCGCACCCATGGGCTGGGCGGCCCTGCCGTCAGAAAGAGCCTTGAGTTGCTCCACCGCGCGCTCCGCGTCCTGCGACCAGGGATCCAGCCGGGCGCCGGCGCCCTCGGCCTGGAAACCGCGTCCCAGGATGACGATGTCGCTGCGCACGCGCCAGAAGGCGCGCACGAGCGCGGCTCGATCCGCCGTCTCACGTTGCGGGCCGGGCAGATCGATGACGTTCTTGGCGGCCTGACCCAACGCATCCAGCCGCCGCTTCAGATCGGCATGACGGCGCGAAATCTCGGACGCATCCTCCGGGACGGCCTTTGAGACCAAAGCCAGCAGCACCGCCGCTTCGCCCGCCGCCTCGCGCGCCTGAAGCTTGAAGGACTGCCTGGCATGGCGCGGAAACAGGGCCAGGATCGCCAGAACCCCCACGCCGCTGCCGACCAGGATTTCCATCACCCGATCCAGCGCCAGGGACGCCGGCCCTTCCGCACCCGTCCCACCGGCGATGACGATCGTCGCCGTGACGGGTGCGACCTTCAGCCATGGCCGCCCGGCTGCGAAAAAGGCCAGCAGCCCCGCGGATACGGCGATGCTCAGGGCCATGCTTTCCAGGCCTGGCGGGCGAAGGAAGGCGAAGACCGCCCCTGCCAGCGCTCCGGTCGCCGTGCCGATGGCCCGGTCGCGCGCAACGGTCAGGACGCCGCCACCGACGCTCGCCTGAATGACGACGATGGCGGAAATCACGCTCCAGTACGGGTGCGGCAGGTTCAGCCAGGTCGCGAGATAGAGCGCGGCCATCGCGCCCACCGCCATCTGAAGCGCGGCGCGCACCTCGGCCGCACGTCGCGGACTGAGCGCCCGCGCCATCGTCAGCTCGCCGACTTCTCGGCGATGACCTTCAGCACCGCGTCGGCAGCCAGTTCGGATGGGTCCGGTCCTCCGCGTCCCATCAGGTCCAATGCCGCCGTTTGGCGACGCGCCTGTTCGGCCGCCAGGGCCGGGTCGGCCAGCAGCCGCCCAACCGCCGCCGTCAGAATGGCCGGGGTCGCCTCGTGCTGAATGAACTCGGGCGCGATCCGGTCGTCAGCCGCGACATTGAACAGTGTGATGTGCTTGGCGGTCACGAACCGCTTCATCAGCTGATAGCTGAGCCCGTCGATCTTGTAGGCGATGACCATCGGCGCGCCCGCAAGCGCGAGCTCGGTCGACACGGTGCCGCTGGTAGCCAGGGCGACGGTCGCGGCGCGCATGGCGTCATACTTTTCGGCTTCGTCGACCAGATGAACGCGGAAGGGCCAGGCGGCGACGCGGCCGGCAACATCGTGAGCCACCGTCCCCGCGGCGACCACGGCGACTTCCAGACCAGGATTCGTGGTCTTCAGTTTTCTGACTGTCGCCTCATAGACGGGGGCCATTCGGGTAATCTCGCTGGGCCGGCTGCCGGGCAGCACCAGGAGAAGCTGCGCATCGGCGGCGATCCCACGACGCGCGCGGAACGCTGCACCGTCCGCAGCATCGACATTCACGTGGAGCGCCGACGATCCGACCACGGTTGTCGGCAGGCCCTCGCGCTCGAACCAGGGC
>NZ_JAELUF010000350.1 GCF_016429195.1 Brevundimonas sp. ASV9 | reverse complement strand
GAATTACGACGATGAAGCAGAGATTCTCTTCCATTGATGTCAAGGTAACGTAGCCTCTCTTTGCAAGCCTCGTAGTTGCCTGTCCTCCGGCTAACCAGCCTTTGCTTGTGTAGGTCATAGCTCATGAGCTCAACCAGAGCTTGACGTCCCTGCGAGTCGCCAACGTACACGACCTCTCGACCAGGATTCTTCTTTTCAAATTTGCAAAGCCAGATGTCAAGAAGCAACTAGTCATAGATATTGGCTTCCGTTGCCATGTTACCGAATTTGCGCGGACAACGGCCGGAATGCCGTCGGCCTTTGTCGCCAGGCTACGAAAGTTCCTCAAGACAAGGCGCCTGACTTCGGTATCTCAAATTGGCACCGACAGGATTCTTGAATTTCAATTCAGTGATGGCCAGTACAGGCTATTTCTGGAATTTTTTGCCGTACGAGACATATTCTGAGTTCAATTTTGAGCATGATGC
>NZ_JAELUF010000349.1 GCF_016429195.1 Brevundimonas sp. ASV9 | reverse complement strand
CATACGAGATACGATTGCTGGTCTCGTGGGCTCGGAGATGTGTATAAGAGACAGATGTTGACCAATCTCATGCCACCTAGTTATGGTGAATGCCGAATCAGGAAATCGGTCATGGCTCGTCGGCCCGGTTTTCCATTGGCGAGAGCTGTCATAATGGCTCAGCCCAGTTGCTCCGCTCAAAGGACAGTTTTCTTCATTAAACCGCCAACTTACGTATCTCTTTGCTGTCATCTCAACTGCTCCCTTTCTCCTCCATGTTCAAACTTAACTAGTGACCGCAAATGGTGCAAGTTCCCGCCTCGCTGCAGCCTCCCAATGCCGGTGCGACGCTGACGCCCTCTCCACGCCGGCCGCTTAGCCCCGTCCCCGGCCGCGATGGCATCGTTGTCTTTTCAGGCGGCAGCGCGGCCAACAATCTGGTCGACGTATTCGAGAGTGTGCGCAAAGCAAATCGCACGTCATTAAGC
>NZ_JAELUF010000348.1 GCF_016429195.1 Brevundimonas sp. ASV9 | reverse complement strand
GGCTTCAGTGTGAAACGGCGCTTGGGGAATCAGGCCATTGGGAAACGGAAGCCCAAGAATACCTGCAACACCTGTTGTGGCGCCAAGGAGGAAAATGTCCCAATGGAAACCGGCAGGTTTCCTGAGAGGGAATTCACTTCCCTGGGCGATAAGGGACGATACTGGAAAAAGCTGTTAGCAGGTTAGGTCAGTTTAGTACAAGTTCGGACGCGTATACCGTTGTGGTCAAACCAGAAGAGAATGGTCAAAAGGAGAGCAAATGGGAGAGCCGTAAAGATTTCACCGACACTCAAGTCCCAAAAGTTGACAAGCCAGTCGCGGCCACTCGTCGGCTGAAAGGCAATTCCGGTAGGTAGTTTCTCAACTTCAATCTCAGACATGCGACCAATGTGGACAAAGCCGGTAAAGAAGATGAGAGTCAATGGCGTGCCGTAGTCCTTAAGGAAGACGCGAATGTGGTGCTTGAAC
>NZ_JAELUF010000347.1 GCF_016429195.1 Brevundimonas sp. ASV9 | reverse complement strand
CAATGAGGAATTGGTATCCGGCTCGTGTGGGCGTTGCTTGCAAGCCGGGCATGAAGTACAGCGGCAGGAAGAAGACGACGGTGCAGAGGATTGAGTAGGGCAGTTCGGCGATGGTGATGGCCGAGATGAATGTCAGAGGCGAGTACATCTTGGACGAGGATTCGCGGAAGAAGATGGCGCGCTTGATGTGGAACATGACTTGCACCTGATTGATGATCAGCGCAGGCAGGACGGTGACCTGGAACATGACAAAGACTTTGTACTGCAGCGATGACCGCGAGTCGTCGAGATTGAGGTACGTCAAACCGGTGATGAAGGCAACGGAAAAATGGTTAAACATCCTCGTAAAGAGGTAGTTGGGCGAGCGCCAGAAAGATCGGTTCATGCGGGCGCACACGACCTTGAGCTGATGCCACTGCGGTGAGGCGTATTCCTTTTCCAACTCTGGGCGGGACTCCTGCTGGGCAA
>NZ_JAELUF010000346.1 GCF_016429195.1 Brevundimonas sp. ASV9 | reverse complement strand
ATAGGAGACGTCTCTAAATACTGGTTCTTAGTGTGTAGTAGCCGTGGAATATGTTTTCGTAGTAGTATTCTGCCTTTGATAGGGTTTGTTTTATTTATCTTACTTATTTGAATCCATTGTTTAACTTTTAATAATATTGCAGCATTATGTAATGTAATAGGAGCTCTCTTGAAAAGTAGCAAGGGATGCTATTTTTTGTTAAAAAAGCATCACAGACTATTTTCGTCTGATGTTCACTCTAAGAAGGTCTACATGCAAGTCATTTGTTTTCCTTTTTAGAAACATCAATTCTCTCACGCACTGTCGAGTTTTTATTCGACAGGCTGGTCGTGAAAAATGTAAGAGCACGCTAATGCAGCCGGCCATACCCTACAGAACCAACACCTTTTACAACGCCAAGTCAATTGCCACGTGCAGTGTTCTTAAAAAAAAAAAAGTCCAAAGCCGCCTTAGCAGATCCTACTGCAT
>NZ_JAELUF010000345.1 GCF_016429195.1 Brevundimonas sp. ASV9 | reverse complement strand
ACTTGTGGCTACGCATTCTATACCTGCCGGTGTATCTTAAGAAACTGTTATCAACCGCGGCGGCCAAGGCATCTCAAAAAGCATCTCAAGGACAAAATCCGAGAATAATCCGGCCTTGGCCCGCATAGCATGTCGCATGTCGTACGATAAGGGTCTATGCGGGAGTTGTGCTTTGACCGGAAGAACCAATACCCACGACAGTGATGATTACGAGGCTACGCGTACAAAGTAGGTCATTACTGGTCTCGGCGGAGCATATGTGCGTTTGTGTGAGGCGATTTGAGGGCTGTGACACATTGTGCTGGTTTGATGATGTGCGTTTGAATATATGCTGAAACAAAGGCGGGATATGAATCAGATTGGACGATTTAGACATCCAACGGAACGAGAAGAGGGGGGGTTGCTTTCAGCCAACGTGATGATCATATCAGGAGTCGAGCATGTAGTTTCCTCCAAGGGAGATCGGGAC
>NZ_JAELUF010000344.1 GCF_016429195.1 Brevundimonas sp. ASV9 | reverse complement strand
TATTACGCATGTTAATAAGAGCTTCGAATAAATTCAAAGATATTTTGTCCCGCATTTCTAGCCCGTTAATCTCCTCAGCTATTTTGAAAGCATCAACTCCATTTGGGAACCCGGTATATGTAGGAACGATCTCACGCATTGAAACAAGACAAAAATGGCAGCGGAACAGACGTCACCTGAAATGCGCACATATCGTGGCAATTGCCACTGCGGCGCATTTGTCTACGAGGCTACGTTGCCTGAAATCACGCAAGCTAGCGAGTGCGACTGTAGTATGTGTGTGAAAAAGGGCTATCTTTTTGTTTTTACCAATTCGGCCAAAAACTTCAAGGTGGTCAAAGGCTCGCAGGACGACCTTGTTACGTATCGGTTTGGAGGGAAAAACCTAGATCACAAGGTATGCATGGAACCTATTTGCCTGTGAAGTTGATGCCCTTGACTTACACTTTCTGGGGTGTGTGTGGGATAC
>NZ_JAELUF010000343.1 GCF_016429195.1 Brevundimonas sp. ASV9 | reverse complement strand
CGACAAGCCGAAGAAGATGTGGCTTGTCATCAACTGCCGGGGCTGCCCAAGTCAAGAACTCCGACCGCCTTAGAATCCACTCGCAGGTGTTGCCCACTCTTTCCCCTTTTTGCGTCTGGATATCTGCTAGGACGTCTCGCGGATTCGTCACTCTCAGCTCCTGGAGCAACCTGCGAAGGTCGCCAGAGGTCGAACTCTGGTCTGTCGGGATTCGCTTTGGGTACCGCCGGCGGTCCACCTTTGCTTTGGCATTTTGAGCCATCTGTACTATCTCCGGGTAAACAAGCTTTAAAGAAGGGTCATCTGGTCCATAGAACTTGTTGATCTTGAAATGGTCTGTGTCAAGAGCTATTTTGTCATGGCCGTCGATGCAGGCGCTGGCTTCGGGCACAACCTAGAGCATAGTCAGAAAATGCCCAGGGCCAACAGTCATCGGGATACGGACCAAATCTTCAAATGAAACGAAGCC
>NZ_JAELUF010000342.1 GCF_016429195.1 Brevundimonas sp. ASV9 | reverse complement strand
CCAGCTGACCATCCGCCACGGGCCGGTACTGTTCCTTTGAGACGACTGCATTACGAAAGCCCTCATCGTGGAAACTGCTAGCGCCCAGCGACGCATCATAGCACAGCACAGCCTTTGTTGTCGACTCGCGTCGCCCATCGCGGCCGTCAATCACCATGACGTCTGCAACTCCCGTCAACCAAGCCAGTCCGCCGCATCAGCAGCAGCAGATGGCTGCGTCGCCGCCGACAAAGCGTGACCTCAAGTCTTGGTGGAAGGGCTTCAAGACGGCGTCCAAAAGCCAAGAACCACAAGGTAGGTCATCACCATTCTTCATTTGTCTCCTCGCATGACTGGAAGCTCGGGTTTGTCGTCATGTGTATTTGGTTATCCCCCGTGCGCTTTGAAGCGTGGCACGACGAGCGCGTCGCTTTTCCTCACAAGCGGTGTCAGACCATGTCGCCCACTACTCCTTTGGTCTTGAAATGCAC
>NZ_JAELUF010000341.1 GCF_016429195.1 Brevundimonas sp. ASV9 | reverse complement strand
GGATACGTCAGCGTCAGGACTAGAACATGCTTGTGAGCTTTCTCAAATGGGATATCCATCGCTGCTGAGAGTCCTGTTGACCAAGGCCACGGCTAGAAATGTCAGCAAGGTGCATGTGTTTCTTGTATGGCAACAGTTTAAGGAAACATGGGTCGGCGAACAGTTGAATAAATTTGCGCTTAGAACCTTCTTCAACTAGCTAGCAAAGTGTGTAAATGCAAGTTCTTTAGCAATCTCACAAGGAAAATGGGGACCAGAATGTTTGGGCAGATCACCAAATCGGTGTCTGATATTATGACATGCTCTTGTCTATGTAACTAAATGTGCGACTCTTTTGTCATCATTCCTGTCCAGCAGAACTCTCTTTGTCCACTAGTCTGTCGCCAGATTTCCCCAAAAGGAGTACAGAAGCTGCTATAATGCAGTCTATACACCTGTCTGTATAACACAAAAAAGCAAAGTAGACCGAC
>NZ_JAELUF010000034.1 GCF_016429195.1 Brevundimonas sp. ASV9 | reverse complement strand
GTGACGGGTAAGCCGCAAGACACAGACGCCGTGCTGGAGGCGCAATACAACAACCGCGCCCTGGTCCCCGACCATCCCGCCGTGATGGCGCGCTGGAAGGCGGAATCGGAGGCCGCCCGCGCCGCCCATCCGCCCCAGGTCCTGAAATACGGCCCGGGCGAGCGCGAGCGGATCGACTGGTTCGACGCCGGGGATGGCGCGCCGGTCGTGGTCTTCCTGCACGGCGGATACTGGCAGGCGCTGGATGCAAGTTGGTTCAGCTTCGTCGCGCCGCCCCTGCTGGCCCACGGCGTCAGCGTCGCCATCCCGACCTATGATCTGGCGCCGAGCGTGCGGCTGGGCCGGATCGTCGATCAGATGCGAGCGGCGGTCGATCTGATCCGCGATCTCACCGGCGCCGCGCCCGTCGTCAGCGGCCATTCGGCGGGCGGGCATATGGCGGCGTGCCTGCTGGCGGAGGGGCGGGCCTCGGCGGCGGTCGCTATCTCGGGCGTGTTCGATCTGGAACCGCTGATTCCCACCTCAATCAACGTCGCCCTGGACCTGAGTACGGCCGAGGCTGAGGCCCTGTCGCCGATCCGCTGGCCGGCGCCGGTCGGCGCTATTCTGGACTGCGTTGTAGGCGGTGCGGAAAGCGAGGCCTTCGTGGATCAAAGCCGCGCCATGGCCGCGCGCTGGGGCGACGCCGGAACCGAGACGCGGTTCGAGGCCCTGCCCGGCCTGAACCATTTCACGGTTCTGGATCCGCTCTTCGATACCGACAGCGCCTTGGTCAGGCGGCTGGCCGACCTCGCCCATCGACGCTGGGCGTCAATCAGACCCGGCGGCGGAAAATAGAGTCTAATTCGTCTAGTTCGTCTGAAACCCCCGCTCCCCTCCCTGACAGATGGGCTAGAGCGGCGAGGCTTCAAGAGGGGCGGTCGGCGCGCCAGATGAAGACGAAGTTGCGGTGTTCAGCCCAGGTCTGACCCTCGACATGATCGCCCGCCAGGCAGGCCGCCGTGTGATAGGGGCCTGCGCCGTCGGTCGTTCGAAACGAGACGCACAGGCGGCCGTGCTGGCGCTTCCATCGGCCCGCCTCGATCCGGCTGTTGTAGAAGTCGCCCGTCACGACGCCGTCGGGCTGGAGCGTCAGGTTCATGGGCCGGCGATAGGGCTGGTCCGGATCGGTCGCCAGATCGACGGACCACGCGCCGTCCATGTCGGCGGCGGGCGGCGGGTCCTGAACGGTCAGAAGGGCGACGACGGCGAGGGCGGCGAACATCCCGCTTCTCCAAGAGGCGATTGAGCGAACGACGGTCCGCCTTTCGCCACATGCCGTCAAGAGAACGCCCGCGCTTACGCGGTTTGACTTGACCTTGCGTTCGCGACAGCGGAGGTCGGACGCGAACCTATCGCAGAGGAACCCGTCCATGGCCCATGATCGCGTCAGCGTGCTTCAGGCGCTTCAGACCCAGGGCGTGTGCCCGGTCTTCTACCACCCCGATGCCGAGGTCAGCCTGAACGTCATTCGCGCTTGCGCGCGCGGCGGGGCGCCGGTGGTCGAGTTCACCAATCGCGGCGACTTCGCCTGCGACCTGTTCGGCGAGATCAATCGCGAACTGATCAAGACCGACCCCAACGTCGTCCTGGGCATCGGTTCGGTCGTCGATGCGGGCACGGCCTCGCTTTATCTGAACCGGGGCGCGCGGTTTGTGGTCAGCCCCTGCCTGATCCCCGACGTGGCCAAGGTCTGCAACCGCCGCATGGTCGCCTATTTCCCCGGCTGCGGGTCGGTGACCGACATCGGCGAGGCGCACGAACTGGGCTGCGACATCGTCAAACTGTTCCCCGGCTCGTCGGTCGGCGGACCGGACTTCGTCAAGGCGGTCAAGGGCCCGATGCCCTGGGTCAAGATCATGCCCACCGGCGGCGTCGATCCGGACGAGGCGTCGATCGCCAAATGGTTCGGCGCGGGCATCGTCGCGGCGGGCATGGGCTCCAAGCTGGTGACCGATGACGCCGTGAAGTCGGGCGACTGGGCCGCCATCGAGGCGTCGGTGCGCTCGGCGGTGAACGCCGTCGCCGCCTTCCGCGCGTCCAGGAAGGGCTGAGCGCCCAAGCGCCGTCAGCGGGGCGCGCGGTCGTCCGGCTGACGGTGATCCGGCCCGTGGGCCGCGGCGCGACGAGCATTGCCCTTACGCTGAAGAATCGGGGCCAAAGCCTTGCGCTCCTCGGGCGTCAGCGTCGCCAGCACGGCGACCGCGCCGCTTTCCAGGCGGGTGCGGCCCCGCATCTCGGCGGCCCTGGACTGTTCCAGCAGGCTTTCGACCCGGGCCGCGTCCAGGGTCGGCTGACCGGCGATGTCGATGGCCTCTCGCCGCGCGGCGCGGGCCGCCTCGAAATCAGGACGCGCCGCCAGGGCCGATTCTCGCAGCGCGGTGCGCACGCGCTGGCGCACGGCCGGATCCAGATCGGCCAGCACCTCGGCCAGCGGTCCCTCGCGGCCCGGACGGCGTTGGTCCTCGATCCGGCGTTCGATCCGGTCGCGATTGACGACATAGGTGACCCCGCCCGCTACGGCGAACAGGTTCAGGGCCACCGAGACGGCCAGGACGATCTTCAGGCTTTTGGACGTCATCCCAGCAGTTCCGTGTCATCCACGCCCGTCAGCGAGGATTGATAAAGCACCGCATCGGCGCGCGCGTCGGCGGTCAGATGGGTGGTCAGGCCGACGCCGGCGACCACGCCCGCACAGGCTGCGGCGGCCCAACCGGCGCCCAGATACCAGATCGCCTTGCCCAGACGGCTTTTCGCCCGGGGCGCAGCCGCAAGGATGCGCGCGGTCAGGGCGGCGGACGGGACAGGTCTGGGCGCGGCGTCGAGCAGTGCGTCCAGCGCGGCCGCCTGATCCAGCACCGCCTTCAGCGACGGATCGGCGGCGATCAGGCTTTCGGCGAAGGCGCGCTCGGACGCGGGCCACCGACGCAGGTCGGAGCCGTAGGCGTCCGCCAGTTCGTGCAACCGTTCCGCCTTCATCGTCCGTCTCCTCTAATCGACCCCGGACCGATGTCCGAAAGGGCCAGACGCAATGCGCGACGACCGCGCGACAACAAACTCTCCAGCGCCTCGACACTGATCTCCATCAGGGCCGCCGCATCGATATTCGACAGCTCCTGATAATGGCACAGGACGATGGCCTCGCGCTGTCGGTCCGGCAGCCGTTTCAGGGCCGCCGTGACCCGCACGCCGGTCTCGGCCGCCAGCAGACCGCGATCCGGCGCCGGGCCTTCGTCGGGACGATCCGGCGGCGTGTCGGTCGGGATTTCGCGCCGACGCCTCAGCCGATCGTAACAGAGGTTCAGCGCGACCCGGTGCAGCCAGGTGTCGAACCGAGCCTTGCCGGGCGTCCACCTGGGCGCCTGACGCCAGGCCTTGAGCATCGTCTCCTGGGCCACGTCCTCGGCCTCGACGGCGTCGCCCAGCATGCGCTGCGCCAGAGACAGGACGCGCGGCAGCTTGCGCGAGACGAGCGTCTGCGCCGCCGCCGGGTCGCCCTGCCCCACGCGTCGCACCAGATCCTCGTCGGGGTCGACGATCGCGACCAAACCTGCCTCTTCCGCTGCTGACGAAAGGGACCGGTGCGTTCACGACGGCCGACCCCGACACCGTCCTACTCCGAAGCCGGGACGGGGGAAGCGGGTTGTTGCGCCGGACGCTGCGCCTGGCGGGCCGCGCGGCGTTCCTGCCGTTGCTCACGCTGCGCGGCCATGGCCGCCCGGCGCTCGTCGGCGGAGATCACGCCGTCGCGGTCAGCGTCCATCTTGTCGAACCGCTCTCCCAGCTTGGCGGCGGCTTCGGCGATCACCACCGGCCCGCGTTCGCGTCCTTGTCCGCGCATGGCGTGATGCGCGCCGCCGAGACGACCCTCACGATGACCGGCGCGTTCAGCACGCGGACCGCGATCCGGGCGTGCGGCATGGCCGGCGTCGAACTCGGTCCGGCTGATGGAGCCGTCGCCGTTCGCATCCAGCTTGGCGAAGCGGTCGCCCGCCCGTTCGGCGCGACGGGCCTGCATGGCGGCGGCGCGTTCCTCGGGGCTGACCACGCCGTCACGGTTGGTGTCCAGCGCGGTGAGACGCGCGATGCGCGCATCGACGAACTCGGCGCGGGTGATCTGGCGGTTCGGATCCGCACGCGCATGATGCGGCGCAGGCGCGCCGACGACGGGAGCCGGCGGAACCTGGGCGGTCGCGGCGCCGGCGGCGGCGGCCAGAGCGATGACGCCCAGGCCGGTCAGAAAGGTGTTTCTCATCTCGATCATCTCCACGGGCGCGTTTGGCGCCCTTTGACATTGCCCTGTCAGGAGATTGAACGCGGCGTTGCGGATTCTCCGTCGCGGCCTGCTGGAACCGCACGCTCGAAGGCCTTTCGCGCCCGCGCGCGCAGGTCGGTCAGCTCGGTCTTCAGCGTGTCGAAGTCCGGCGCGCCGGTGGCCTCGGCCAGGCGCAGCTGGAAGACGCCGGGTTCGCCCTCCGGATCGACCCGCCCCTCGAAGGCGGCGGCCAGAAGGTGGGCCAGCCGCTGCTGCACGCGCCAGGCCTCGGCCAGGACCGGGTCGTCGTGAAGGGCCTCAAGCGTCGACAGGGTCAAGGGCTCGCCGATGGCGGCGGCCTGAAGCTGGCGGAACTGGGCGGCGAACTCGGCGTCCACCTGCCCGCCGGGCGACAGCTTCAGATCCCAGAAGCCGTGCGGGCGACGCTCGCGATCCATCAGAGCGCGCATCTTTCGGACATCGGCCGCGACATCGACGCCGGGACGCGGGCGACGCAGGGCGGCCTCGATGGCGGCCGAAACCTGGGCGCCGAACTTGGGATCGCTGGCCCAGACCACGCGAGCGCGAGTCAGAACCATGAACTCCCAGGTCTCGGCCTCCTTGGCGTAATAGGCGTCGAACGCCTTCAGCCGCACCGAAACCGGCCCCTTGGAGCCGGTGGGGCGCAGGCGCATGTCCACCTCATAGAGGCCGCCTTCCGCCGTATGCGCCGACAGGGCCGCAATCAGCCGCTGGGTGAAGCGGGCGTAGAAGACATCGGCGGTCCAGCCCTTGATCTCGGACGTCGCCTCGGGCGGCGCCTCGTACAGGGTCATCAGATCCAGGTCCGATCCGGCCGTCATCTCGCGCGAGCCGGCCTTGCCCAAGGCGACCACGGCGACCGCGCCGGGAAAGGCGCCGCCCAGCCGTTCGGTCTCGGCCAGGGCGGCAGGCGATAGGGTGCGCATCGCGGCGTCGGCCAGGGCGGCGTAGGCGCGGCCCGCCGCCTCGGCCCCCGCCCGACCGGTCAGGGCGTGGATGCCGATGCGGAACATCTGCTCGCGATGCAGGCGGCGCACGGCGTTCATGGCCCCCTCGAAATCGTCGGTCTCGCCCGCCTCGCGCAGCATCTGTTCGGTTAGGCCGGTCTCTTCGGACAGATCGACCAGGAAGCGGGCGTCCAGCACGCCGTCCAGCGCCGCCGGTTGCCGGCCAAGCGTCCGGGCCAGACGCGGCGCAAAGGCCATGACGCCCAGCACCATCTCGAACAGTTTTGGCTGGTTCAGGAACAGGGCCTGGACCTGCACGCCCGCCGCCAGGCCGGAGAAGAAGACGGCGAAACGCCGGAACGCCTCGTCCGGCGCACCGGATCGGGCCAGGGCCTCCAGCAGGCGCGGCGCCAGGCGGGTGAAAAGTTCGCGGCCCCGCGCCGTGCGCGTCGCCGGGATACGGCCGTGGTGCCAGTTGCGGATGGTGTCAGCGACCGACGGCGCCTCGGAAAAGCCCATGCGACGCAGGGTTTCCAGCGTCTCGGGATCGTTCTCGACCCCGGTGAAGACCAGGCTGCCGTAGCTGGAGTCCAGATCTTCGCCGCCCTCGAACAGTTCGCCGTAGCGGGCGTTGACCCGCGCCAGCAGGGCTTCGACCCGGGCGTCGAAGGCGGCCAGGTCGTTCGAACCGGCCAGGGCGGCGACGGCGGCGCGGCGCTCGGCGTCCTCGGGCAGGCGGTGGGTCTGCTCGTCGTCGAGCATCTGCACGCGGTGCTCCAGCCCGCGCAGCGCGACATAGGCGGCCGACAGTTCTTCGCAAACCGCCTGGGGCACATGGCGAGCGTCGGCCAGGGCCTTCAGCGCCTCCAGCGTGCGGGGCTTGCGCAAAGCCGGATCGCGGCCGCCCAGGATCAACTGCTGGGTCTGGGCGTAGAATTCGATCTCGCGGATGCCGCCGCGTCCCAGCTTCAGATTGGCCCCGGCGGCCTGCAGCCCCTCGCCCGTCTTGTGGACGTGGATCTGTTTCTTGATCGACTGGATGTCGAGCACGGCCGCGTAGTCCAGGCTGCGGCGCCAGATGAAGGGGATCATGGCCTTCAGGAACCGACCCGCCGCGCGCATGTCGCCCAGCACCGGCCGCGCCTTGATGAAGGCCGCCCGCTCCCAGTTCTGGCCGACGCTCTCATAATAGGCCAGGGCCATCGGCCCGGCGACGACCGGCGGGGTCGAGGACGGATCGGGCCGCAGCCGCAGATCGACACGGAAGACGTAGCCGTCGCCCGTCCGCTCGGTCAGCAGGGTGGCGATCCCCTTGCCGACGCGATTGGCGAAGTCCTGCATCTCCTCACCCTCGCGCAGGGCCAGCCCCATCAGGCGCGGCTCGAAGAAGAGGGAGATGTCGATGTCGGACGAATAGTTCAGTTCGTTGGCGCCATGCTTGCCCATGGCCAGGCCGAACAGGCCGGGAATGGGGCCGCGCGGATCGCCGGGCGGCGAGATCAGCCGGCCGCGCGCCCTCTGTTCGGCGGCGACGGCGCGCAGGGCCGCCCGGCAAGAGGCGTCGGCGAACCGGGACAGGGCGTCGGTGACCTG
Organism: Brevundimonas sp. ASV9; assembly: GCF_016429195.1. Classification (GTDB taxonomy): domain Bacteria; phylum Pseudomonadota; class Alphaproteobacteria; order Caulobacterales; family Caulobacteraceae; genus Brevundimonas. The sequence goes on along the minus strand of NZ_JAELUF010000034.1, from coordinate 23,836 downwards.
GTCCAGATCCCAAACCCCGCCCAGATCGGCCAGAGCGGTCAGCAGGTGCAGGTCGGCCTTCAGCACGCGTAGCGGAGCGCGCACCGCATCCGGTTCGGCGTCCAGCGCGTCCGTATCGCGAATGATCCGCTCCAGCGCCTCGACCGGATCGGCTTCCAGCAGGCTTCGCAGATGGGCGGGGCGACGGCGCATCAGACCGGCGAGATAGGCCGAGGCGCCGGCGACGGGGGCCAGGGCCGGCCAGGCGGCGTCCAGAGCCTCACGCCAGCCGTCGGCGTCGGCGGCTTCGGTCAGGGTTTCGTGCAGACGGTCGGCGGCGGCGGGATTCGCGACCGGGCCGGCGTGGGTGAGGCTGTAGGCCAGCGGGATCGAGGTTTCTGGATGGGCCATCACATCATCCGCTCATCCCGGTCGAGGCGGGCGGAAGCACCAACGCCACCCGCAACCCCGGTCCGAAATCGCCGTAGGCGCCGGGGCCCTCGTCCAGCACGACCCGTCCGCCGTGGGCCTCGGCCACCGCCGTCACCAGCGAAAGCCCAAGGCCCGAGCCGGGTTCGGTGCGGCTGTTGTCCAGGCGCACGAACCGCTGGACGACGCGTTCGCGATCCTCCTCGGGCACGCCCGGTCCGGTGTCGGTGACGGAATATTCGATCTCGCCCGACGAGCGGCGGCGCGCGCGCAGCTTCACCGCCCCGCCGGCGGGTGTGTATTTGATGGCGTTGTCGATGAGGTTGGCCAGGGCCTGGGCCAGGAAGGGCTGGTTGCCCTCGATCATCAGCCCCTTTTCGACCTCGGACGAGAAGTCGATGTCCTTGTCCTCGGCCGCCGGTTCGTAAAGCTCGGCCATGTCGGCGGCGAGGTCGGCGGCGTCCATAACCTTGGGATCAGGCGCCCCGCCCGCCTGGAGCCGCGCGATGGCCAGGACGGTGTTGAACGTCTTCAGCAGATGGTCGGCTTCATCCAGGGCGATGCCCAGGGCGTCGACCCCGTCAATCTTGCCGGCTTCGGCGTCGATCAGGGCCACCTCCAGCTTGGCCCGCATCCGCGTCAGGGGCGAGCGCAGGTCGTGGGCGATGGCGTCGCCGGCATGGCGGATGGAGGCCATGGACGCCTCCAGCCGATCCAGCATGGCGTTCAGCCCCTGGCCCAGTTCGTCCAGTTCGTCGCCGGTGTGGCGCACGGGCGCACGGACCTTCAGATCACCGTCCTGCACCGACTGCACGACGCGGTTCAGCCCGGCCATGGCGTTTTCGACCCGCCGACTGATGTAGAGACCGCCCGCCAAGCCCAGCAGCATGACCAGGGCCATGGCGCCCCACAGGGCCTGGGTCAGGCGCGCCAGATAGGCCTCGATGTCGCCGATGTCCTGACCTACGAACAGATGTTCGCCGCCGGTCAGGGTGGTGATCACCCCGATGGAGCGACGCCGCTGGACCTTGCCTTGGGCGTCCGTGTCGGTCAGGCGGAAGGTCTCCCAGTCGCTGGCGCCGGCCGGCAGGCTGAGGTCGATGTCGATCGGGGATTCGGTGATGTTGCCGGTGATCGTCTTTCCGGCCTTGTCGGTCAGCAGATACAGATAGGGCCCGCCGCGGATCGACCGTTCGACCAAGGCCTGGTTCAGGGCGTCGATGCCGCGCGTGCGGTGGATCGCCGTCAGGGCGCCCAGCTCGATCTCCACATCCGCCTTGGCCCGGCCTTGGGCCTCCGACGCCGATGCGAAATAGACATAGGCCAGGATCGCCCCCGCCGCCGCCACGAACAGCGCCAGAAACAGCAGCGTCAGCCGGAACGGCGTGCGGCGAAGGAGGGAGGGAAGGCGCACCCTAAAATCCTCCCCCGTTCACGGGGGAGGGGGACCACGAAGTGGTGGAGGGGGCGGCTTCAGCGCCGGTGTCTGGGGTCGCCCCCTCCACCGCCGTGCCGGCGGTCCCCCTCCCCCGCATTGCGGGGGAGGATCTCAAGTCACGCCTCCAACCGATACCCCGCCCCGCGCACGGTCTGCAGCATGGCGCGGTCGAAGCCCTTGTCGATCTTGGAGCGCAGGCGGCTGATGTGGACGTCGATGACGTTGGTCTGGGGGTCGAAATGGTATTCCCAGACCTTTTCCAGCAGCATGGTGCGCGTCACCGACTGGCCGGCGTGGCGCATCAGGAACTCCAGCAGCTGGAACTCGCGCGGCTGAAGATCGATCTCGGTCGTGCCACGATGCACGGTGCGGCCGATCAGGTTCATTTCCAGGTCGCCGACCTTGAGCACGGTCTGCACCCCGCCGGTCTCGCGACGGCGGGCCAGGGCCTCGACCCGCGCGATCAGTTCGGCGAAGGCGTAGGGTTTGACCAGATAGTCGTCGGCGCCGGCCTTCAGGCCCGTGACCCGGTCCTCGACCTCGCCCAGGGCCGACAGGAATAGGACCGGCGTCTGATCGCCGCCCTTGCGCACCGTCTCGACCATGCCGACGCCGTCCAGACGCGGCATCATCCGGTCCACCACATAGACGTCGTAGCCGCCTTTTTGCGATTCCAGCAGGCCGAAGGCGCCGTCCACGGCGTGGGTGACCTCATGTCCGGCTTCGGACAGGCCCCGCACCATGGCGGTCGCCGCCTCGGCGTCATCCTCGACCACCAGAATCCGCATCGAAACCCCTCCCGGAATCAAAATCGCCGCCGATGGTAGCGCATCGGCGGCGATTGACGAGTTAAGGCTTGGTCAGAAAGCCGATCATTCGCCCGTGGCGAACTTCAACGGCACCGGGCTGGTGCCCTGCGGCGTGCGCACGAACAGCAGGATGCTGGGTCGACCCGCCTGTTTGGCCGCCGCCACAGCCGCGCGCAGATCGGCGGCGGACGTGATGTTGCGATCATTGGCGCGGGTGATGACGAAGCCCGGCTGGAAGCCGAGGCGCGCCGCAGCCGAACCCTGTTCGACATTGGTGATCACGACGCCGTTGACGCTGGCCGGCAGGCTGAAGCGCGAACGCGCGGCCGGCGTGATCGCGGTGACGGCGAGCCCTTCGATCGTGTCGCCCTGTCCAGGCTGGCTCTGCCCCGGATTGGCGCCTCCGCCCTCTTCTGACGCGGCGAGTTCCTCTTCCGAAGGACGGGTGCCTGAGCGCACGTTCAAGGTCTGGCGACGACCGTCACGGATCACTTCCAGGCGAATGGTGTCACCCGGCTTGGCCGCGCCGACCCGACGGGTGGCTTCCTGGCTGTTCGCCACCGCCTGGCCGTTCACGCCGACCAGAAGGTCTCCGACCTGGACGCCGGCGCGCGAGGCGGGACCGTCCTCGGTCACGCTTTCGATCAGAGCGCCCTTGAAATCCTTGGGCTGGCCCAAGGCTTCCCAACCGTCGGGGCTGAGGGTGCGAAGACCCAGGCCCACATAGCCGCGCTCGATCGACTGACCGCGCATCAGGCGTTCGGTGATCGTCTTGGCGGTGTCCGCCGGAATGGCGAAGCCGATGCCGACCGAGCCGCCCGTGGGCGAATAGATGGCCGAGTTCACGCCGATGACGCGGCCGTGGATGTCGAAGGTGGGGCCGCCCGAGTTGCCCCGGTTGATGGCGGCGTCGATCTGGATGTAGTCGTTGTAGCCCGACGGATCGATGTCGCGGGCCTTGGCCGAGACGATGCCCGCCGTGGCGGTGCCGCCCAGGCCGAAAGGATTGCCGATGGCGATGACCCAGTCGCCCACGCGCGGCTCGGCCGTCTCTTCGAAGCTGACGTATTTGAAGTCGTTGCCCTCGACCTTGATCACCGCCAGGTCGGTGCCGGGATCGCGGCCGATCAGGCGGGCGGGCAGTTCGCGGCCGTCCGACATCTTGACCTTGATTTCGGTCGCGTCGGCGACGACGTGGTTGTTGGTGACGATGAAGCCGTCCTGCGAGATGAAGAAGCCCGAACCGGCACCCTGGGTCGTCTGCGGCTCGTCATTGCCCTGACCGCCACGGCCTTGCGGCGGGACGAACTGGAACGGCAGGCCGGGGATTTGGAAGGCGCCGCCCTGGGGCTGGTCCACCTTGACCGTTACGTCGATCTGAACGACGGCGGGCGAGACCTGGTCGAAGATGGTCGCGAAGCTGCTCGGCGCGCCCGGCGGAGGCGTGAAGGCGTCGCCGTTTGCCGGGACTGGGGTGATCCGGTTCACCGCCTGCGGTTCCGCGTGCGCGCCGGGCCAGTTGATGACGCCGCCGGCGGTCGCCGCCGCCGCCAGGGTCAGGCCGGCCGCGGCCCCGAGAATGAACTCCTTGCGCTTCAGCATCGTGGTCCTTGCGATCCTCTTGTCCAGCGCCAGACGGGCGCCGGTTTCGCGATTGATATAGGCCGAACCGGCTTTGCGCCAATCCCGACCGCCGATCGTTGATCTCGACTAGCGCCCGTCGTGAGGCGAGGTTGCGTCAGGATCGCGGCGAAGCTTCTCATTTCGTAGAACTTCGTCCAGTCGGCGTTCTTCTTCGGGCGTCAGGGGGACGGCCTCAACCGGACGACGGCGTGCGCGCAGGGCCAGAACGGCGGCGGCCAGCAGCAACAGGGCGAACGGGCCGAACCACAGCAGCCAGGTCCCCGCCCGAACCGGCGGGGTGAACAGCACATAGTCGCCGAAGCGCCGCACCAGATCGTCGCGCACGGCCTGATCCGACGCGCCGGCCGCGATCTCCTCGCGGATCAGGCGGCGCATGTCGCCGGCGACGCCCGCCGGGCTGTCGGCGATGGCCTCGTGCTGGCAGACGACGCAGCGCACGTCCTTGAACAGGGCCTGGGCCCGGGCCTCCTGGGTCGCATCGGGCAAGGGGCGGTCGGGTGTGGCGGGCGGCTCTGCCGCCGTCAGCATCAGCGCCACGAGCGGCGCGGCCATTAGGACTAGCAAGCGCTTCATGGGGCCTTGCGCCGGCGCGCGCCGATCCCGAGCCGGAGACGGCGATCCAGCAGCGACAGCACCCCGCCCAAGGCCATGATCATCGGCCCCACGAAGATCAGTCTCGCCCAGGGGTTCCAGTACAGACGCACGACCCAGGCCGGCTGTTCGGGACTGCCCGCGCGTTCTCCGATCACGACATAGACATCGTCCAGGCCTCGGAAATCGAGCCCGACCTCGGTGGTGGTCTGGCCGCCGGCGGGGAAGAAGCGACGCTCGGCCGTCACGGTGCTGGCGCGGGCTTGATCGTTCGTGGCGCGCACGGTCAGTCGGCCCTGCTCGGCCAGATAGTTCGGTCCCTCGACGACGCGGACGTCGTCCAGCGTGACCGTCCAGGGTCCGGCGGACACGCTCTGGCCCAGCGAGACGGCGCGGGCGGCCTCGGCCTTGAAACCCGTCTCGACCACCGCCCCCAGGATGAAGACGCCCAGCCCGAGATGCGCCAGGGTCATGCCCCAGGCGCCCAGCGGCAGCCCTTTCAGTCGGCGCAGCGTCTCGGCCATCGAGGCGCGCAACAGGCGGGAGCGCTCGGCGACTTCCGACACCGATCCCAGGATCAGCCACAGGCCCAGGCCGATGCCGGCGGCGGCGAAGGCCTTCTTCGGCTCCCACAGGGCGTAGGCCGCCAGGGCGCCGACGATCGCCAGACCCGCCGCGACGGCCAGGCGCTGCATCGCGCCGGGCAAGTCTCCCCGCTTCCAGGCCAGCAGCGGCCCGGCCGGCAGGATCAGGAAGGCGACCATCATCAGCGGGGTGAAGGTGGCGGCGAAATAGGGCGGGCCGACCGAGATGGTCGCGCCGGACGCCGCTTCCAGGATCAGCGGATAGAGAGTGCCCAGCAATACGGTCGCGGCCGCCGCCGTCAGAAACAGATTGTTCAGGACTAACGCGCCCTCGCGACTGACCGGCGCGAACAGACCACCGCCCTTCAGCTGCGGCGCGCGCCAGGCGAACAGGGCGAAGGCGGCGCCGGCCGTGATCCCGAGAATGGCCAGCAGCATCAGCCCGCGCTGGGGATCGACGGCAAAGGCGTGGACGGATGTCAGCACGCCCGAGCGCACCAGAAAGGCGCCCAGCATGGAGAAGGTGAAGGCCAGCAGGGCCAGAAACACGGTCCAGCCGGCCAGCGCGCCGCGCCGCTCGGTCACGACCGCGCTGTGCAACAGGGCCGCGCCCGCAAGCCAGGGCATGAAGGAGGCGTTCTCGACCGGGTCCCAGAACCACCAACCGCCCCAGCCCAGCTCATAATAGGCCCAGAAGGAGCCCAGGGTGATGCCGACGGTCAGGAAGGCCCAGCTGGCCAACGCCCAGGGTCGGACCCAGCGCCCCCAGGCGGGCCAGAAGGCGGTCTGCGCCCGTCCCTCGATCAGCGCTGCGACCGCCAGGGAGAAGCAGACCGAGAACCCGACATAGCCGGCGTAGAGCAACGGCGGATGCACGGCCAGGGCCGGGTCCTGCAACAGCGGGTTCAGCGACGCGCCTTGGAACGGCGCGGGGTCCAGGCGGGTGAAGGGGCTGGACGTGAAGACGGCGAAGGCCAGGAACAGCGAGCCCAGCGCGCCCTGCACCGCCACGGCCGAGGCCTTCAGCCCGAACGGCAGGCCGCGCGCCCGCGCCAGCGCCCCGCCGAAGACGGTCAGCACCAGACACCACAACAGAAGCGACCCCTCGTGGCTGCCCCAGGCGCCGGCGACCTTGTAGAGCATCGGCTTGTCGGTGTGGCTGTTGGCCGCAACGTTGGAGACCGAAAAGTCCGACACGACGAAGGCGTAGATCAGGGCTGCGAAACTGAGCGCGACCGCCGCCGCCGCCGCCAAAGCCGCGCCCTGGGCGGCCCCGGCCAAGACCGGGCTGCGCCGCGCGCGTCCGGCCGCCGAAAGCCCCGTCTGCAGGATCGACAGCGCCAGCGCCAGCGCCAAGGCGAAGGCCCCAAGCTCGGCGATCATAAGCGGCTCGGCGCGCTATCGGCCTGCGGCCTACTTGAGCGCGTTTCGGGGCCGTCCGGCCGCCACTCGCCCTTTTCCTTCAGACGGTCGGCGACCTCGCGCGGCATGTAGTTCTCGTCGTGCTTGGCCAGGACCTGGCTGGCGTGGAAGGTGCGGTCGGCGCCGAAGGCCCCTTGCGCCACGATCCCCTGCCCTTCGCGGAACAGGTCGGGCAGGTCGCCGTGATAGACGACGCGGGTCGTGGCGGCGTTGTCGGTGACGACGAAGGCGACCATGCCGTCGCCGGTCTTTTGCACGCTGCCGGCCTCGACCAGACCGCCCAGGCGGATGTTGCGGCCCTCCGGCGCCTTGTCGGCGGTGGCCTCGGATGGCGAATAGAAGAAGGTCACGCTGTCCTGCATCGCCCACAGCGACAGGCCGACCGCCAGCGCCAGGATCGGCGCCACGGCGGCGACGACCCACAGGCGGCGACGCGCCTTCGGCGATTTGGGCAGCCAGCTCATGCGACGGACATTCCGGATTCCAGGGACGGACCGGCGGCATATACCGCCGTCGTCGCGCAGGACCAACGCGTCATTGCGCGCCGCCCTTCGGCAGTCGGCGTTCCAGATCCAGACGGCGCGGATCGGTCGGGTCGAGCGCGGCGATCAGGGGCGTCCACAGGGTGCGCGCCCCGGCGGCGTCGCCGCGCCGTAACGCGGCCTCGCCCAGGAAGAAGCGCGCGCCGAGCTGGTCGGGGTCCAGTTTGAAGGCCTCGCGGAAGGCGGCCTCGGCGTCGCCGCCGATCTGGTTGTCATTGGCGACGACCAGGCTTTCGCCCAGCCGCGCCCAGGCCTGGGCGTCACGGGGGTCCAGGGCGATCAGGCGACGAAAGGCGGAGGCGGCGCCCAGCGGATCGCCGGCGGCGAAGCGGGCCGCGCCCAGCATGGCCAGCGCCTGCCGATCCTTGGGCCGCTCCTGAACGACCCGCGCAGTCACCGCCGCCAACTGAGCCGGCTCCAGCCGATCCAGATTGGCCGCCCAGTCATCCACGCGCCGTTCATAGGCCTGATCCGGCAGGCCGGGCGAGCCGGTGAAAACATAGAGGCCGAGAGCAGCCGCGACGGTCACGCCGATCCCGCCCAGCACCCAGAACCGATCGCGGGCGCCAGCCACCGGGGTCGTGGTCGCCGAAACGGCAAGCAGCCGCCGCCCCGCCTCGGCGCGCGCCCCCGCATAGGCCGCCTCGTCCAGCAGGCCGCGTGCCTTCAACCGATCCAGTTCCTCGATCTCGCGCGAGCCGGCCTGGGTTTCGGCGCCGGCCGCCAGGTCCGCGCCGCGTCGCGCGCCGGTCAGCACCAGCAGGGCGGCCAGGGCCGCCGCCAGTCCCGTCATTGTCCAGAAGACGATCATCCTCGCCGTCTAACCCATCCGCGAACGTCGGGCGAGGCGTCGTTTCAGCCCAGCCGCGCCATTTCCGCCGAGGCTGCGCGTCGCCTGACCGCGCGCGCCGCCTCCAGCGCCTCGATCACGGTCAGGAACCGCGCCGCGACCCCGATCAAACGCAGCACATGGTCGGGGTTTTCGGCCTCGCCGTCCGACAGACTGTTCAGCGCCTCGTCGGACCAGGTGGAGAGGTAGTCGGTCAGGTCGGCCTTCAATCCCGAGCGGTCGGCTTCACAGCCGAAGGTGACGGCGGCGCCGCGCAGGGCCGCCACCGCCGCCAGCAGGGCCGCCGCCGCCTCGATCGGTTCGCCCTCGGCCGGCGCCTCCAGCCAGGGCGACATACGCGTCATGCGGCCGGTGATGACCTGACGCTTCATCGGCAGGGCGGCGTGGACGGCGCTGGAGGCGGACTTCATCAGACCCGAAAGCTGGCCCGACACCTGGACCCGCGCCATCCGCGCCGCCTTGCCCCAGCTCGAATCGGGCCGCACCTGCAAACTGAGGTCCATCTCGGCCAGCACGCCCGCGCACCAGTTGACGTCGTCCACCACGCCCAGCATCGCGGTCTCGCCCAGCGACGATCGGACCACGGTGGCGATCTTCTGCACCCGCGCCTGAACGGAGGTCAGCAGCCGCTCGACGAAGACGCCCATGTCGGAATGGCTGAGGGTGATTTCACGGTCGGCGAGGCGGCTGGTCCGCGTCACGACCCGCAGCATCCGCTCGGCGTCCGCCACATGGGCGAACAGGATGTCGATCATGCGCCGCCCGCCGTCCGGCGACATCGCCAGACAGTCCTGGATCAGCAGCCGAAGCCCCGCCAGTTGGTTGTCGTCGGGGCGCTCCAACCAGACGGGCAGGCGCGGCAGGGCGCTGCGGGCCAGAGGCGTCAGGTCGAAACAGCCGGCCAGTTCGACCGGGGTGGATGGGGGCTGGTCGTCGGCGGGGCGCTGAAACTCCGGCCAGACGTCGCGCGGCCGGTCGCGCAGCACGGCGGCCGCCTTGGCGCACAGCCGATCGGCGGCCAGGGTCCATTCGCCGTCCACGGCCACGGCCCCGTCTAGCAGCGGCAGGAAATCCTCCTCGCCCTGCACCGCCTCGCGCCAGACCCGTTTCAGGACCCGAGGCGGAAAGACCAGGGCCGGCACGCCGTCGGCGCGCGGCTGAAACAGCGGCAGAAGTGGGGCGAAGGCCGTGCCGCGACGGGCGCGATCGCGCGCCTCTGCGGCGACGATGTTCGCCAGTTCGGCCGCCTTGTCGCCCTTCAGCGCCGCCACGGCCGCGCCCAGCATCCCCAGCGATGCGTCGGGACAGGCCTCGACGATCGCCGTCAGAGCGGCGTGGTGGGCGGCGGACAGGGACGGCACGAAAGCTCCTGCCAAAACTCAACTCAGGCCGGCACCGTGCGACAATCGGGTTAACAACGACTTGGCGTCTATTGAGACGGCGCCGCCACTTGAGTCAGGCGTCAGGCACGCCATATTGCCGCCACACCCGGCCCGCGCCGCCGCGCGCGCCGGAAAGGAAAGCCCATGCCCGTAATTGAGATCGACGGCCTGACCAAGACCTACAAGTCGGGGCATCAGGCGCTGAAGCGCATCGACCTGACGATCAACAAAGGCGAGATTTTCGCCCTGCTGGGACCGAACGGCGCGGGCAAGACCACGCTGATTTCCATCGTCTGCGGCATCGTCACGCCCACCACCGGGACCGTGGTCGCCGACGGCCATGACATCCAGTCCGATTTCCGCGCCGCCCGCACCAAGATCGGTCTGGTGCCGCAGGAGCTGACTACCGACGCCTTCGAGACCGTGCTGGCCACCGTCACCTTCAGTCGGGGCCTGTTCGGCAAGGCGCCGAACCCCGCCTTCATCGAAGGCGTGCTGAAGGACCTGTCGCTTTGGGACAAGCGTGACGCCAAGATCATGACCCTGTCGGGCGGGATGAAGCGGCGGGTGATGATCGCCAAGGCCCTGAGCCACGAGCCGGACATCCTGTTCCTGGACGAGCCGACCGCCGGGGTCGATGTCGAGCTGCGCCGCGACATGTGGGCCATGGTCAGAAAGCTGCGCGAGCGCGGCGTGACCATCATCCTGACCACCCATTACATCGAAGAAGCCGAGGAGATGGCCGACCGGGTGGGCGTGATCCTGAAGGGCGAGTTGATCCTGGTCGAGGAGAAGTCGGCCCTGATGAAGAAGCTGGGCAAGAAGACCCTGACGCTGAACCTGATAGAACCATTGGGCGCCCTGCCCACCGACCTGTCCGACTGGGACCTGATCCTGAAGAACGAGGGCGGCGAGCTGGAATACAGTTTCGACGCCAACGCTGACGACACGGGCGTGCCGTCGCTGATCCGCCGGCTTGAGGCGCTGAACATCGGCTTCAAGGACCTGAACACCCGCCAGAGCTCGCTGGAAGACATCTTCGTCAGCCTGGTCCACCAGAACGGAGCCGCGGCATGACCTTCAACGGATATGGCGTCTGGGCCATCTATCGCTTCGAGATGGCGCGTGCGCTGCGCACCCTATGGCAGAGCGTGGTCACGCCGGTGATCACCACGGCCCTGTATTTCGTCGTCTTCGGCGGCGCGATCGGCAGCCGGATGCAACAGGTGGACGGCGTGCCCTACGGCGCCTTCATCGTGCCGGGCCTGATCATGCTCAGCCTGTTCACCCAATCGATCTTCAACGCCTCGTTCGGCATCTACTTCCCCAAGTTCACGGGGACGATCTACGAGATCCTGTCGGCGCCGGTGTCGTCGCTGGAGATCGTGCTGGCCTATGTCGGCGCGGCGGCGACCAAGTCGGCGGTGCTGGGCCTGATCATTCTGGCGACGGCGGCCTTCTTCGTGCCGCTGCAGATCCTGCATCCAGTCTGGATGATGGCCTTCCTGATCCTGATTTCGGTGACCTTCAGCCTGTTCGGCTTCATCATCGGGGTCTGGGCCAATGGGTTCGAGCAGCTTCAGATGATCCCGATGCTGGTCGTGACGCCCCTGACCTTCCTAGGCGGCGCCTTCTATTCCATCGACATGCTGCCGGACGGCTGGCGCACGGTGACGCTGTTCAACCCGGTGGTCTATCTGATCTCGGGCTTCCGCTGGGCCTTTTATGGTCAAGGCGATGTGGCCATCGGCGTCAGCGTCGCCGCCACCCTGGGCTTCTTTGCCGTCTGCCTGGGCATCGTCATGTGGATGTTCAAGACCGGCTACCGGCTCAAGAACTGATCCGTCACGAAACGGGCCAGATCGCCAGCGATTGAGAAGACCATGTCCGACGACCAGAAGACCCCGCCCCAGCCCTTCGCCCGCAAGCCGGTGACCTGGGGGCGTATGCCCGCGACGACCTTCCACGTCGGTCCGGTGCCGGTCGCTCCCAATCCGCTGGACCGCATTCCCAATCCGCCGCCGCGCAAGCCCACGCCGCAACAGCAGCAGGCCTCGATCCACACCCAGAGCCTGGCCTCCGGCGTCGCGCCGGCCAAGGGTCAGACGACGCCCGCCAAGCCGGCGCCGCGTCCCGCGCCCCGTCCGCAGGGGGCAAGCATTCTGGGCGGTTCGCTGATCCCGACGGCGCGCCCGGCTCAGGCCCAGCCTCAACCGCAGGCTCCAACGCCGCCGCAGCCCAGGCCGCAGCCGGCGCCGGCCGCTCAACCCGATCTGACCGTGCGGCCCCTGCCCGCGCCCGAGACGACGCCCGCCCCTGCGCCCAAGCCGGTCGCGGCCGAACCTGTCGCCCCCCCAGCGGTCGCGGCCAGACCCGCTGTTTCGCCTGCGGCTGCGCCGATCACGCCCAGCTTCGCCCGTGCGCCCGCCAAGACCTCGCGCCTGCCGCTCTATGTCGGAGTCGGGGTCGTCGCCCTTCTGGTCGCCGGAGGCGGCCTGTGGTTCGCGATGCGTCCCGCCTCGACCCCGCCGGCGTCCACGCCCGCCATGGTCGCCGATGCGCCTCTGACCGCCCCGCCAGCCGATACGATTCCTGCCGACGCCGCCCCTGTCGTCGCGACCGAACAGCCCGCGCCCGCTGCGACGACCCCCGCGACGCCCGCCCCCGCCGCTTCCGCGCCGGCAACGACGACGCCGCGCGCGACGACGGCCGCGCCCCGCACGCAGACGCCGACCCAGACCCAGACCCAGACCCAGACCCAGGCGCCGGCCGCAACGACGCAACCGACGACGCGTGCGCCGACGACGGCCACCCCGGCGCCGTCCACGCCGGCTCCGACCGTCACGACCGAGCCGCTGGTGATCGTGCCGACGGCCCCGACGCCCGCCCCGACCGCTGCACGTCCGTCGAGCAGCGATCCCGACGGTCCGGTGGTGACGCGGCCCCAGCCGCTGGACTGATCGGCGGTTTCGCGCGCCGGGCAGGTGACGAAACGGCCTTCAGCCCCTACCTACAGGCCATGACCGTTCACGCCTCCCCGCCGCCCATCCTCGACGCCGCCGGCGTCGATACTGATGAAACCCTGTCGATCCTGAAGACGGCCCTGGCCGGCGCCGACGACGGCGAACTGTTCCTGGAGCGGTCCGAGAGCGAGAGCCTGGTGTTCGACGACGGTCGGCTGAAGTCCGCCGCCTATGACGCGACCGAGGGCTTCGGCCTGCGGGTCGTAGCAGGCGAGACGGCCGGTTACGCCCACGCCAACGAGATCTCGGCCGCCGCCCTGCGTCGCGCCGCCGACAGCGCGGCTCTGGCCAAACAAGGGCATGAGGCCCGGGTCGCCGAAGGGCCCCGCGCCACCAATCAGAAACTGTATGGCGAGGTCGATCCCCTCGCCTCGCCCGCCTTCTCCGACAAGATCGCCTTGCTGGCCGAGATCGACGCCTGGGCGCGCGCCCGCGATCCGCGTGTGGTCCAGGTGTCCGCCTCCCTGATCGGCGAACGTCGCGCCATCGAAATCCTGCGCGCCGACGAACGGGCAGTGCGCGATGTTCGCCCCCTCGTCCGGCTGAACGTCTCCGTCACCGTCGAACAGAACGGCAAGCGCGAGAGCGCCTCGTCCGGCGCCGGCGGCCGGGCCGGATTCGAGGCCTGGGTCGCGCCCGAACGCTGGCAGGCCCAGGTGGACGAGGCCCTGCGTCAGGCCCTGGTCAATCTGGACGCCGTCGATTGTCCGGCGGGCGAGATGGACGTGGTCCTGGGCGCCGGCTGGCCCGGCGTGCTGCTGCACGAGGCCATTGGCCACGGCTTCGAGGGCGACTTCCACCGCAAGGGGTCGTCGGTCTTCAACGACATGATGGGCCAGCGCGTCGCCGCCCCCGGCGTCACCGTGGTCGATGACGGCTCGATCGCCGGACGGCGCGGTTCGCTGTCGGTCGATGACGAGGGCACGCCCACCTCGCGCACTGTGCTGATCGAGGACGGGATCATGGTCGGGTTGATGCATGACCGGCTGTCGGCGCGGCAGTTGGGCGTCGCCGCCACCGGCAACGGCCGGCGCCAGTCCTTCGCCCATATGCCGATGCCGCGCATGACCAACACCTTCATGGAGGGCGGCCGAGACTCCAAGGCCGACATGATCGCCAATACGAAGCGCGGCCTCTACGCCGCCAACTTCTCGGGCGGTCAGGTGGACATCACCAACGGCAAGTTCGTGTTCCAGTGCAATGAGGCCTATCTGATCGAGGACGGGGTGATCACCGCACCCGTCCGCGGCGCGACCCTGATCGGCGACGGGGCCACGGCCCTGACCAAGATTCAGGTGGTCGGCGACGACTTCGCCTTCGATCCGGGCGTCGGCGTCTGCGGCAAGGCCGGACAAGGCGTGCCCGTCGGCATCGGCCAACCCAGCCTCAAGATCGGCGGCCTGACGGTCGGCGGCACCGCCGTCTAAGCGAGCGGAACCGTATCGTCACGAAGCGTGTTTCCCCGCCACACTGGAGAGGAAACACCATGCCTACCGAACGCGAAGTCCAACATCCCGATGGCCGAGTTGAACGCATCACTGAAACCAGCGCGGCGCCCACCACGGTCGTCGAGCGTCGCGGCAGCGGCATGGGCGCCATCGTCGCCCTGATCGTCGGCCTGCTGGCCGTGCTGGTGATCGGCTACTTCCTGATGAACATGAACCGCAGCGACGCGGTGAAGGACAACGCCATCGCCGGCGCGGCCGAGAGCGTCGGCAACGCCGCCGACAACATCGGCGAAGCCGCCCGCGACGCCGTTCCGGAACGCAAGTAAGCTCTAGCGCGCCGATTGAGCGGGGGCGGAGGGGCGCCATTCGGGACCGATCGGTTCCAGCCCCTCCGCCTCCAACCGATCCAATACGCCGTTCGGCTCGGCCAACAGCCGCAAGGGCGCGATGGCGACGGTGACTCCGTCCTCAGCCAGCGCCTTGTCCACCGCCGTATTCCATATTCGACGCAAATCGTCGGCCTGGGCCATCACCGACCAGTAGGAACAGGCTGTCGCCGCCTTTTCCAGGGGCGAATCCAGCACCGCCGGGATCCGGCGCAGACGCCAGTTCTCCGCACGTTGCGCGCCCGCCTCGACCCCGGCCTCCGCCGCCGTCGCCGCAGCGTCGATGCAGTCGAGATAGCGTTCCGGCGGCGTCGTCAGAACCTTTTCGATCAGTTCGTCACCCCTGAAGATGCCGACGGGTTCAGCCGGCGTGCGATTGGCGCGCGTCGCCTGACGTACCAGGCCAGACACCGGACGCCCTCCGCTGCTGTAGCCGCCCAGCTCCATCAGATCGCCCGACAGGATCAGCATGCTGTCACGGGTCGGGCCTTCGCCTGTCAGGCGTTCGACCCGGGCCTCAAGGTCCGGGGACAGATAGTCGGCGCTGGTGCGCCCGTTCGGCAAACGGGTCAGCGTCCGGAAACGCCAGATCAGCCGGCCCACATCGGCCAGTGACGCCCGCCCCTCGACGGGAAACAGAACGCGGTCGGCACGATCGACCGCGGAGATAAGAGCGTCGGTGCGCCACTCCATCTTTCTGGGCAAACCGTCGATCGATCCGACCAGGATCAGGACGCTGTCGCCGCGCCGCACCTCCCACATCGGCGCCTCGATCCGGCGGGCGGTGACGACGATATCCTCGACGGCGTCCGATGGCGCGTCCTGCGCGACGGCAGGCGCGGTCGTCAGCGCCATCGCGGCAAGTAGAAGCAATAGAGAAGAAGAGCGTCTGATCATTACATCGATGTAAACTTCATTACTGTCGCTGGTGTAATGAAATCGCTGTAATGATGTCGTCGATTTAATCCACCTTGCGGCCTTGTAACTGGAGATGAACGCGCCGGATCGGCACACCTCTCGCCAACACCCGAGGGGAAGATCAATGACAAAGACCCTGCTGCTCGCCAGCACCGCCCTGCTTTTCACCGCCGGCGCCGCATTCGCCGCCGACGCCTCCAACGCAGACAAGCCCCAAGTCGCCGAGGCCCCGGTGCCGACCGGCCCGACCAGCCAGGCGCCCCTGGCCGACGCCAGCCAGCGCGGCGTGCTCGTCTTCACGCCGGACTTCTTCGCCGCCCAGCGCCCCAATACGGCGCTCGACATGGTCAACCGGGTCCCCGGCTTCTCCATCGACAACGGATCGGGCGCGCGCGGCTTCGAAGGGGCGGTCGGCAATGTGCTGATCAACAACAACCGCCCGGCCTCCAAGAACGACTCGGGCTCGAACGTCCTGGGCCGGACCCTGGCCAATCAGGTCGAGCGCATCGAACTGATCCGGGGCGGCGCGCCGGGCATCGACATGCAGGGCTATTCCGTCGTCGTGAACGTCATCCTGAAGACGACCGACAGCCGCCAGTCGATCCTGACCTGGAACGCCATGCTGTTCGAAGGCGGCCATGACATCTATGGCGGCTCCTATCAGTTCACGCAGAACAAGGGCGACCGCAGCTGGGGCGTGACCCTGTCGGACGGCATGGGATCCAGCGACTCCAACGGCGTCGGCCGGTCGATCCGTCGCAACGCCGCCGGCGACGTCATCCGCGACGAGCGTTTTGAAAACGACGGATGGGGCGGCGGCCAAAGCATTCGCGGCAACTACACCGGCCCCGTGTTCGGCGGAAAGCTGGAAGGCACCGCCCGCTATGGTCTGAACGACTATCAGAACTGGACCGAGCTTTCGTCGCCCACATCCCTGCGCCGCAGCGACTATGCCGAAGACGGCGATTCCGGCGAACTGGGCCTGACCTGGACCCGCACCCTGAACCCGCGCTGGACCCTGGAGACGCGTCTGATCCACGAGTTCTCCAGCTTCGACAGCGTTTCGGGCAGCAACGAGACCCTGAACGGCACGGCGGCGCCGGAGCAGCTGTTCAAATCCAATGGCGACTCGTCGGAATCCATCCTGCGCGCCCTGGTGCGTCACGAACGCTCCCCGGCCCTGACGATCGAGGCCGGCGCCGAGATCGCCTACAATATGCTGGACGTGAACCAGGCCTTCACCATTGGCGGCGTCGGCGTTCCCCTGCCCAGCGCCTCGGTCAAGGTCGAGGAGACGCGCGGCGAAGCCTTCAGCAAGGCGACCTGGCGGATCAATCCGAAACTGACGCTGGAAGGCGGCGTGCGTCTGGAAGCCTCCACCATCAGCCAGTCGGGCGATGCGGACCAGGAAAAGAGCTTCTTCTTCGCTAAGCCGCGCCTGCTGGCGACCTGGACGCCGATGGCGAACAACCAGCTGCGTTTCCGCTTCGAGCGCGAACTGGGTCAGCTGGACTTCGGCGACTTCGCCGCCTCGGCTGAGCTGAGCGATGGCACGGTGTTCGGCGGCAATGTCGATCTGGAGCCGGAACAGCGCTGGATTTCCGAGCTGTCCTACGAGCGCCGCTTCTGGGGCGAGGGCGTGGTCTCGATCGGCTATCGCCACGACCGCATCATCGATGTGATCGACCGCCTGCCCCTGCCCGGCGGCCTGTCGGCGACCGGCAACATCGGCGACGGAACGCTGGATCAACTGTCGCTGAACGTGGTCGTGCCGCTGGACAAGGTCGGGATTTCGGGCGCCCGCTTCACCTTCCAAAACGACTGGAACAAGACCAGCGTCACCGACCCGACCACAGGCGAGGACCGCCGCATCTCGGGCGTGCGCCCCAGCCAGGCCAATGTCGGCTTCCAGCAGGACATCACCTCGTGGAAGACCCAGTGGGGGATCAACTGGCTGCCCCGTCTGGGCCAGGCGACCTATGACCCCGACCAGACCTTCGCCTGGCGCGGCGCGGACTATCTGGAGGCCTTTGTGGAATACAAGCCCAGCCCGACCCTGTCGCTGCGCGCCCAGCTGAACTTGTGGGACGACTTCACCCAGCAGCGCACGGTCTACGCCACACGCAATCCGCGCACCGTGGCCTTCGTCGAGGAGCGCTCCATCGACCCGCGCACCTTCGTCTCGTTGCGGGTCCGCAAGACCTTCTGAGGCGCGCTTCACACAGCAAAAAGCCCCGGCGGATCGCTCCGCCGGGGCTTTTCCTTGATCAGGCGTCGATCAGTGGCTGGGTGTCGAGGCCGCAGGGCGGGCGACGTTGCCGTCTTCCTGACCGCGATCGTTCAGCGCGGGGCCAGGGTGGTTGTCCCCGTCATTGGCGCCGTGCGACCAGCCCTTGATGAAGTGGCTGACGACGATGAAGGCCACGCCGATACCCATGCCCCAAAGGCCCAGCAGCTTGAACACCTCAAGCGAGGTCTGCAGCGCAAGGCCCGGGTTCAGCACCTGGCCGCCGACCGTCTCCGTACCCGCCAGGCCGGCGATCCAGCCGCCGACATATTGGGCGATGGAGCTGGCCAGGAACCAGACGGCCATCATGAAGCTGACCACCTTGGCGACGGACAGTTTGGTGATTTCCGACAGGCCCACCGGCGACAGGAACAGCTCGCCGGTCGTGTGGAACAGATAGAGCAGACCCAGCAGGAGCAGCGGCATCTGGAAGGCCGAATTGGCCATGCCGGCGCCCCACACCACGATCATGAAGCCCAGTCCGACCTGGAGAAGGCCGAGGCCGAACTTCAGCGTGGGGTTGGGGTCCAGGTTGCGCTTGCCCAGGAAGGACCAGAGCGCGGCCATGATCGGTGCGAAGATCAGGATGAAGCCCGCATTGAACGACTGGGTCTGGGCCGCCGTGATGGTGGCGTCGATCCAAGGACCCGACGTGCTGAGACCGGCGGCGGCGATCTGGGCCGGGGTGCCGACGGTGACGCCCAGAAGCTGGAACGCCTGCGGGGTGATGCTGAGATCGACGTTACGGTCGGCGAACAGGTTCAGCGAGGTTCCGGCCTGTTCGAACAGGGTGAAGAAGACGACCGAGCCGAAGATCAGCACCAAGGCCAGCATCATCCGCTCGCGCTGCGCCTTGTTCTCGCAAACCTTGACGATGACGTAGAGGATGAACAGCAGCGACGCGACGGTGGCGGCGCCCAGGACCCAACCCACCAAGGCGTTGCGCTGAACCATGAACCAGACGACGCCGACGCCCAGGATGCTGAGCAGATAGATCGACCATTCGCGGTTGATCGGACCCAGCATGGGCTTGCTCAGATTGGCTTCGGCCGGAGGTTCGCCCTTGCCTTGCAGCAGGGGTTTGCCCAGCACGAACACGATCCAGCCCAGCGCCATGCCGACGCCGGCCAGACCAAAGCCTGCCCACCAGCCGACGGTCTGACCCAAAAGGCCGCACAGCACCGCCGCCCAGAAGGCGCCGAGATTGATGCCGTAGTAGTAGAGCGTGAAGCCGGAATCCCGCCGCGGATCGCCCTGCGGATAGAGCTGTCCGACGATGGTCGAGATGTTGGGCTTCAGGAAGCCGACGCCCATGATGATGAAGGACACCGCCAGATAGAAGACGTTCACGCCCGCCATGTCGCGGGTCGCGTCGATCTTGTATTCGCCGGTCGGCAGCACGGCCGGCAGCGGCGACGCGGCGGGCAGGCCCTCGATCGCCAGGCCGTTCTCGGCCGCCTCGAAGGCGTATTTCTGGCCATTGACGACGATCGACACTTCACGCGCCGCGCCGCGGCCTTCGGCGTCGATCTGATAGGTCTGACCGGCGTAGGTCAGGGTTTCGGTCGCGGGACGACCCTCGAAGGCCATCATGCCGTGACCGGCGACCAGCAGCAGGGCGCCGAAGGCGACGGCCTTGCGCGTGCCGATGAAGCGGTCGGCCATGATGCCGCCCAGCAGGGGCAGCAGATAGACCAGCGAGGTGTAGGAGCCGTAGGTCGACCCCGCCATGGCGTCGTCGAACAGGAAGTGTTGCGTCAGGAAGAAGATCAGGATGCCGCGCATGCCGTAGTAGGAGAAACGTTCCCACATCTCGGCGAAGAACAGGATGATCAGTCCGCGCGGGTGGTTCTTGAGGATCTGCATCAGCACCGGCACGCCCGTGGCGAAGGTGATGATCAGTCCAAGGGCGACGACGATGTTCATGCGCGCGTCCCCCTAATCGTCTTCACGCGTCGTGTAAGTCGCGCCTTCCCCAAATCCGTCCTCAACGGCTCACTCCCAACTGCCGCGCCGCTTATCGGGCGCGCGAAAGGCGCATACCCAGCACAGCGGGCGAATCCGAACAAGTGTTAAGGCTGTCGCGGGGGCAGCCGGGCGACGCGCGAGAAAGGCGAAAAACAACCCTGGGTGATGCTTGGTGGCGCACATCCTGCTAGGGCGTTTGTCAGAAACGCACACGGTTTCATAATGGGAAGGCGCGCCAGATGTCTGTCAGACCGATCGCCGCTCTCGACCATGAGGCGCTGAACCGGCTGCATCGTCAGGTCGGCTGGCCCGAGCGATCACCGGCCGGATGGCGCTGGCTGGAGGCCAATCCGGCGCGGCTAGCGCTGGGCGCGCCCGCCGGATGGGTCGTGGCCGACGAGGACGACGACGCCGTCGCCATGCTGGGCAACTTCATCCAACGGTTTCGCCAGGGCGCCCAGGACCACTTCGGCGCCACCGGCTTTTCGATCATCGTGCCGCCCAGCCAGAAGGGCGCCAGCCGGCCGCTGATCCGCACTTTTTTGAAACAGCCAGGCCTGTTCGCCCGCTACACCTTCAACGCCAATGCACGCTCGGCGTCGCTTTACGGCCTGTTCGACATGAAGCCCTGGCCGGCCCAAACAAACGGGTTGAAGCTGTCGTGGATCACCGATCGTCTGGCCTGCGCCCAGGGTCGTGTTTTGCGCCTGCTGCTGGGCCGCACCTCCGCCGAAACCGCCGCGCATCTGGGCGAGCGGCTGATGAACGGGCGCGTGTTTCGCCAGACGCCGCTGGTGTTGCCGGCTGGGGTGACGGTGCTGCGCGATTTGTCGGACGCCTCGCCCTATGCGGACTTCTGGCGCCGGCTGTCACAGGAGGAGCGTGTGCTGGCGGACCGCAGTCCAGAAATTCTGCGCTGGCGGCTGGCGGACCCCGACCTGACCCTGCCGCCTGTCATGCTGGCCTGCGTCAGGGACAGCCGAATCGTCGGGATAGCCATGGCGCAGATGACCAAGACCAGCCTGATCGAGCCGCCCTATCTGGATATTATCGATCTGATTGCGCTGGAGACGACGCCCGAGGCGATCCCGCTTCTGACCCAGGCGCTGATCGACAACGCGCGTGCGCTGGGCGCCGCCAAGGTGCGGCTGCAGGTGGTGACACCGCGTCTGTTGGCGCAGTTGGGCGATCTGGCGAAGACGGCGCGGCGCGAAGGCGGCTGGGGACACTGCCACGCCATCATCGACGATCCTGCGCTGGCGGCCGCCTGGGCGCCGACACCGTTCGACGGCGACTACGGCATCTGTTCGCGCACGCCGCCGATGCCCAAACCCTTGGCTGACGCCGCAATCACGCGCCCGACCTTGGGCGGGCGCGTGTCCAAGGCCTGATCAGGCGTTGGGGCGGGCCTTCAGCTCGTCGCGGATCTCGGCCAGCAGCGCTTCGGTCGCCGTCGGTGCGGCGGGCGCCGGATCGGGCTTGGCGGCTTCCTGACGACGCAGGGCGTTGATGCCCTTGACCACTAGGAAGACGACCCAGGCGACGATCAGAAACTGGATCACGGTGTTCAGGAAGGCGCCGTATTGGATCGCCACCTTCTCGACGGCCTCGGTCGCCGGGTTCTCAGCCCTCAGCACCCATTCCAGTTCCGAGAAATCGATGCCGCCGGTGATCAGCCCGATGGGCGGCATCACCACCTGATCGACCAGGCTTTTGACGATGCCGTTGAAGGCGGCGCCGATGATCACGCCGACCGCCAGGTCCACGACATTGCCCTTGACCGCGAACTCGCGAAACTCCGACAGCAGGCTCATGAGATTTCCTTGAGAAAGTGAGATCAGGCGTCGCCCGAGGCGTTCAGCCGCTCGCGCAGTTCCTTGCCGCTCTTGAAGAAGGGGACAGCCTTGGCAGGCACTTCGACGGTTTCGCCGGTGCGCGGATTGCGACCCGCACGCGCCGGGCGCGACCGCACGGAAAGGGCGCCGAAACCGCGCAACTCGACCCGGCCGCCTTCGGACAGGGCCGAGGTCATGGTGTTGAGGATCACATTGACCAGCCGTTCCACCTCGGCGTGAGTCAGGTGGGTGTTTTCCGCTGCAAGCTTCTCGATCAGTTCGGACTTGATCATCTGCGCCCCCGCCAGCTCGTTTAGACAGGCCGTCTCGCCTGCCGTCGATCCAGAGCCGCACCCTAACCTTCGACAGGCTTTGTAAAAAGCCCTTATCCGACAATGATGCGCGCCATTCGCAAGAAAAATGTCCGGAGGCGCACACAGCCGTGTGCCAGACAGAGAAAAGGGCGACGGGATCGCTCCCGCCGCCCTCATTCTTCGTCGCTATCGCAGAGCGCGCGGCGCTCTGCTGCTTGAGCTAGATCGCCGCTATCGCAGAGCGCGCGGCGCTCTGCTGCTTGAGCGAGGCGACCGAAGGACGCGGTGCGCCCTTCGGCTTGAGCCTTACTCCTTGGTGCCGGCGTTCTTCAGCGCGGCGCCCAGGATGTCGCCCAGCGAAGCGCCCGAATCGGACGATCCGAACTGTTCGATGGCTTCCTGCTCGTCCTTCATTTCCAGCGCCTTGATCGACACCGAGACGCGGCGCGAGGCCTTGTCCACGGCGGTGATCATGGCGTCGACGCGGTCGCCGACGGCGAAGCGTTCCGGACGTTGCTCGTTGCGGTCGCGCGACAGGTCCGACTTGCGAACGAAGGCCGTGACCGGCGCGTCGTCTTCACCGAACTTGACCTCGATGCCGCCCGACTCGATCGCCGTCACGGTGACGGTGATCTGCTGGCCGCGACGATAGGTGTCGCCCTCGCCGATCGGATCGCCGCCCAGCTGCTTGATGCCCAGCGAGACGCGTTCCTTCTCGACGTCGACGTCCAGGACCTTGGCCTTGACCATCTCGCCCTTGCGGTAGCGCTGGATGGCTTCTTCACCCGACACCGACCAGTCGAGGTCGGACAGGTGCACCATGCCATCGATGTCGTTGTCCAGGCCGATGAACAGTCCGAACTCGGTGGCGTTCTTGACTTCGCCCTCGACGGTCGAACCGATCGGGTTGTTGGCGACGAAGGCGTCCCACGGATTGTCCTGAGCCTGCTTCAGGCCCAGCGAGATGCGGCGCTTGGAGGCGTCGACATCCAGAACCACGACGTCGACTTCCTGCGAGGTCGAGACGATCTTGCCGGGGTGGACGTTCTTCTTGGTCCAGGACATTTCCGAGACGTGCACCAGGCCCTCGACACCGGCTTCCAGCTCCACGAAGGCGCCGTAGTCGGTGATGTTGGTGATGCGGCCCGTGTACTTGGCGCCGACCGGATACTTGGCTTCCACGCCGTCCCAGGGGTCCGACTGCAGTTGCTTCATGCCCAGCGAGATACGCTGGGTGTCCGGGTTGATCTTGACGATCTGGACCTTGACGGTGTCGCCGACGGCCAGGACCTGGCTCGGGTGCGAAACGCGCTTCCACGACATGTCGGTGACGTGCAGCAGGCCGTCGATGCCGCCCAGGTCGACGAACGCGCCGTAGTCGGTGATGTTCTTGACGACGCCTTCGCGGACTTCACCCTCGGCCAGCTGACCGACCAGTTCCGTGCGCTGTTCGGCGCGGGCTTCTTCCAGGATGGCGCGACGCGACACGACGATGTTGCCGCGCGGACGGTCCATCTTCAGGATGGCGAAAGGCTGTTCCTTGCCCATCAGCGGGCCGACGTCGCGGACCGGACGGATGTCGACTTGCGAACCGGGCAGGAAGGCCGAGGCGCCGCCCAGGTCGACGGTGAAGCCGCCCTTGACGCGGCCGACGATGGCGCCGTTGACCGGCTGGCCTTCGGCGAACACGACTTCCAGACGGGTCCAGGCTTCTTCGCGACGGGCCTTGTCGCGGCTGATGACGGCTTCGCCCAGGGCGTTCTCGACGCGCTCCAGGTAAACCTCGACGTTGTCGCCGACCTTGGGCAGGGCGCCGTCGTCGCCTTGGCCGAATTCGCGCATGGCGATGCGGCCTTCGGTCTTCAGACCAACGTCGATGATGACGATGTCTTTTTCGATGCCGACGACGCGGCCGTGGACGACTTGGCCTTCGCCGAAGTCGCGACCCGACAGTTGTTCGTCGAGCAGCGCCGAGAAGTCGTCGCGC
>NZ_JAELUF010000340.1 GCF_016429195.1 Brevundimonas sp. ASV9 | reverse complement strand
GTACATTCCATACCATCCTACCTACCCTTCATCCCCTCAAGTACCTTCTTCATCATCTCATCACCCACAACCTTGGCCTCTGCAAATCTCGGCTCAAAAAACTCCTGCGTGCTCACAAACCGCTTCTCCCACGTCTCAAAATGCCCCAGCGACACACACTCCGCCCACCCCCTCGCCGCAAACGTAAACTCCAAATCATCGCTCCGGTACCGCTTATCCTCCACCGCCGTCTCAAGCGCCTGGTCCAGCACGTCCTTATAGCGAAACAGGTGCTCCGTCACACCCAGCCGCAGCCGGAAAAGCGGCGTGCTGCAGAGCATGTGGTCGTACGGCACAATGCCCAGCTCCGCCCAGCAGTCGACCATGCCCAGCAGGGAGAGGTGGTTGTTTGCGCGTGGCTGCTCGTCCTCTGAAGGTTTTCCAAGCGAAAATGACGAGAAGATCGACGGTTCGATGAGCGGGCGCGATTCC
>NZ_JAELUF010000339.1 GCF_016429195.1 Brevundimonas sp. ASV9 | reverse complement strand
ACCTTGACAAAGCACATCGGTAGCTTTACCGCGTGTGGGGTTGAGAGGGTTTCTGTCTTAGACGTTAATACTGTGTTGGAGTAGTTCTCGTCAAGTAAGAATTTAGCGTCGCGCGAAAGTGCCGAATTCCGAGTACGATCGACAAAAGGCATTATTAGCATCTACTGAGTTTTGGTTCTTTGACGTCACAGCCAACCACGTAAGAAAATAGCGCCACCAAGTAATACCCTTGACAGTAGAGACAAAGCTCCACCTGATGTTGTAGTTTTATTCGAGTAATTAATTAGCGACTTTGAGACTAAATCCGGCAGTTGTTATTTGTTATATCCTTACATTCGACATGTATAAATGGACTGTAATACCCCAATGTTTTGAAGGTAGATAGTTGTAGTATCAATCGACCACATATTCCAAGTACAAGTCTGCAGTCACTGTATTTAAAACATCACAATCGTTTCCTCACTCAGAACC
>NZ_JAELUF010000338.1 GCF_016429195.1 Brevundimonas sp. ASV9 | reverse complement strand
GGTTATCAAAGATTATCGCATCTTATTAATATGATAGAAAGTAAACGTCGAAGTGACATGTCTTTGGTCTGAACAGCTTTATACCTATACAGGCTGTTCTGTAAAAGCCCATGGATTTGGCGACTATGTGAAAGAGTACCAGCCGCGTGTCACAGCTATAGCCACTGTGAGCAATGCAGAAACGACATCCACAACAGTGTAAAATGAACGAGAATGGCTAATGATACTCTAGCCTTTCTTGTATTTATTTTTACCAAAATAAATTCATTTTATCTCGAATATTTCCTTGCATTATTCGCGCCTACTGTTACGACTTACAGCTAGCCTGAGTCCCTTTGGTGAGGCAAGATACCCAGTCACCCGCCAGCAACCACCCACACGTGACCCTGCCGGTCGGCTCCACCAGCCGTGCTGCACCTGTCTCTTATACACATCTGACGCTGCCGACGAATACATCACAGTGTAGATCTC
>NZ_JAELUF010000337.1 GCF_016429195.1 Brevundimonas sp. ASV9 | reverse complement strand
GAGTTGGGAGGGATTTAATAAAACAAAAATCGAATAAAATCGAATAAAATATGGCCGAAGTAATAGAAGAGAGCGATGCAGCAACTTGTTGGCCAAATAGAAGCAATCTTGGGTATCAGGGCATGGCGGGCAGGCCAGCTGCATCAACAGCGCCAACGGGGAGATGCGAGAGCAAGAGAGAGAGAGAGAGAGCGCGAAAGAGAGAGGAAGAAAGGAAGGGAATCCTATCACGAGACGCGCATATTAGGGAAGTGATGGAAAGCATAGGTACGAGTACTCGTAGGCGGATATGGGCCGTGCAGGAGAGTTTTGCCCGTGTCATGAGCAGCGTCCCGTCTTGGTTGTGCTGCGTTTGTCCGTGGTCTTGTGTGTCTAAGCAACAGCAGCAGATGGCTCCGTCCGAATCCACCAGCCAAGCACGCCAGGGGAGAGGCCGAAGCAGCCGTCGCAGCCATTGGTACGGCCCACAAG
>NZ_JAELUF010000336.1 GCF_016429195.1 Brevundimonas sp. ASV9 | reverse complement strand
GTCAACTCCTCCTTGCCCTGGTTATTTTCAATCCTCCAACCGCCCCATACCTTGTCCTTGTTATCTTCGTTGAACAATGTCTCTTCGAGCGTCGTGTAAGCCTGCTGTAGCTCTTCCCTGTCGGCTGGCGGAACAGCCAAGCGCCAGACGTTTAAGCAGCCTTTGGCCAGAAAGGCCTCCTGCATTTGGGCGCGGCGGCCGCTCGAAGTCATGTGGTAGAGCAGCATGCCGTTTTTCCCATCTTTCAGAAAACGCGCCAGCTTGTCCATGATGGCCTTGTTCTCGTCCGTCTCTATCCACTTGTAGTGGTCTTCGGGCGAGTCCCAGCGCGCGGTGATGAGCAGCGATGGCGGCGTCGTCTTCTCGTCAATGTAGACGTTGCTGACGCTGGCGTCTGTTCCGACGGAGCTGGAGAGTTTTTCACGAACCCAAGTGTCTTGTGTCTCTTGGCATTCCATCAGAACCTCGAGC
>NZ_JAELUF010000335.1 GCF_016429195.1 Brevundimonas sp. ASV9 | reverse complement strand
CAGTGGTATCAAAGGAAGCGGGATAGATATGAGGAGGATTACCATGGCAGACAGAAGTCCAGCAGTCGGCAGCATAAACCGCCCACCATAGCTTTTTGCGCAGCTTTTTCTCCCATGGTTCAATATTCCAATCTGTAGGATCTTGATGCAGACCACTCATCTGTGCACACGAGACAGCTTGCGCTGCAAGGATCCATATACTTGGTGTTTCTACCGTGTCTGTCCATGGAGGAGCCATGTGCAGCAGCAACAAGCAAGCTTGCAAATTAGCAAGGTTGGGATTTTCCAACTCGCATCGGAGGGAGGCTTGAGCGCGGGTATGGAGCTCATGTTGTTCCCAGGGACATGGCCCTTTGAGTGACGGATCTCTGTTCCAGAATACAGTGGCGAGGGCATAGACGGCGCCCCGTAGCGAGGCAGGGATATTTTCCTTGGCAGTAGCGTATTGGCGAAGAAAACGCACCTTGGAAA
>NZ_JAELUF010000334.1 GCF_016429195.1 Brevundimonas sp. ASV9 | reverse complement strand
GTCGTCATCAAGTCTTTGCATCTAATCTACTTGTAACCTATCAAACTCTTGTCGATACTTTTTGACCGTCTTTTTTCCAGTTGCCTTGTCTATTTCATTTCTTTCGTCTCCGCAAGCCCAGGCAGCGACTCAAGAGCAATCGAACTCTCGAGTATCCAAAAGTCTCTACGAAAACAATTAAGGTTGGCTAGGCCGCTGATGTGCGCCAACCTTGGGCCTGGTCGCAACCATCCGTTTCCACTGAATCCACTCTCAAGTCCGCCAAACTCCCCTTCCTTCTAGGCGGGCGGATAACGGAGTCTTACGCAGTGGTTTTCCTTCAAGCTGACGTGCGACACGTCAGCTCGTGATTTTGCGCTCGCCCATTGCGCTTCGTCGTACCGTTACCCCCCGGTCTCCGCAGCGCGTGCAGAGTAGGTACTGAAAGGCTGCAGGTCATCAGTAAAAGTCACCACTCACTAGGTTCTAACAC
>NZ_JAELUF010000333.1 GCF_016429195.1 Brevundimonas sp. ASV9 | reverse complement strand
GCGATAAGGCTAACAGCTTAGCTGAAGAGGAAGGGAAAGAAGTTTGTTCGTTTACGCGTTGAACAGGTTGAAATCCGGAACAGGAGTCACAGTGAGGCCTCAGCGTGATAAAACTGTGACATCTGTACTACAAGGGGCTGGGTCTGCCATTAGGATAACTAGAACTTGATAGGATGATAATTTTGGTTGCAGGATACCTCTCTTACCCAGAGTGTTTCAGTGTGTTAGTTGTACCTGCTAACATACTGTATCTTAACATCCTTCAGGAAGGTGTCAACAGATCGCGTCACGTCAGCTCACGGAGTTTCTAGGCGCGTCAATGAACCCCGACAGGCTGCTCTGTGGCGTCCAATAATATTGCTTAAGAAATTGGATGGGTTGGCTGGAGCGGAATTTAAGGATTTGTTGGTTGGCAGGGATGATTGGCCAACTGGATTGGCCAACCCGTTGGAAGAGTTGGTTGGAAGGACAC
>NZ_JAELUF010000332.1 GCF_016429195.1 Brevundimonas sp. ASV9 | reverse complement strand
AGTCTAATCACTGGTGGAATGCAGTGCTCGTGGACAATGAATGGCGCATGATGGATTGTTGCCTTGCAAGCCCATCCAATCCTCGGCGAGGTCTTTATTCGAGTGCCAGCAATGTCATCGCCGACCCATGGTGGTTCCTCACAAGGCCAACTGAGCTCTGTTGGACTCATGTGCCTGAACACCACGATCAGCAGCACATCGTGCCGCCAGTTGCGCACGAGATTTTGTTAAATCTCCCATGCGCGTGTCCTGGATTCTTCCGCGACGGAATCGAAATGGTGGACTACAATACCTCATTGACGAGGATCGAAGATTTGGAGATGGCACATGTCAAGATCAACGTCCCCGGCGACATCGAGGTGGTTGCTGAGGTGGAAGCGACGGCCTACTCGCAAGACTGCGACGGCGATGTTTTTGAGAGCGGCGACGTCGTTAAAAAGCGAGCCTTGGCACAAGCGGAGTGGTATGGAGG
>NZ_JAELUF010000331.1 GCF_016429195.1 Brevundimonas sp. ASV9 | reverse complement strand
GTCTTGATATCTATTCAAAAGCGTCTTATTCAATTTCTTTGAATGAAAGAAAACTTGCAGGGCACTGAAAGCCGCCAATACCTGTCAGAGGAACAAGTGCAATCGTCGCTATTTCTCTTATAGCACTCGTACGGTGTTTCGGCAACCACAAACCTCGGTGACTAATAAGCTTGATTACTATATATACAATAACTACTATGCAGCTCATAACATGGTATGCCCTCGAGATCTCAGTTAATCTTTTGCTGGTCCTTGGCGAGGGTAGATTCTCCACCGATGGGCTTGTGACAGATAAGAGTTAACAAAGAAAAAAAATGAATAAACTCTAAAGGTTGATTTATTTTGATTTATTTTGCTCGTATTCAAATTTTATACACTTACTCCCCTGTTACACATGTTCCAGTGGCTGATGCTTGTTTTCGTTTATGCAAACACCAACGGCGTATACAATCAACTTCGCACATACACCCTG
>NZ_JAELUF010000033.1 GCF_016429195.1 Brevundimonas sp. ASV9 | reverse complement strand
TCGGCGGCTTCATCCTGGGCGTCGCCATGCCGCGCGGCGTCTTGAGCGATGAGGTCAAGCGTCAGCTGGAGCCGTTCGCGGTGCTGGTGCTGCTGCCGATGTTCTTCACCTTCTCGGGGCTGAACACACAGCTGACCATGGTCAACAGCCTGGGGCTGCTGGCCGTCACCATCGTCATCCTGCTGGGCTCCATCCTGGCCAAGGGCGGCGCCTGCTGGGCCGCCGCGCGCCTGACGGGTCAGGACAACGCCACGGCCATGGGCATCGGCGCCCTGATGAACGCGCGTGGCCTGATGGAGCTGATCATCATCAACATCGGCCTGCAGAAGGGGGTCATCGGCCCGGCCCTGTTCTCCATCCTGGTGCTGATGGCCATCATCACCACGCTAATGGCCTCACCCCTGTTCGAGTGGGTTTACGGCCGGAAAGCGAGGGCGCGGGGCGAGCTGGGGCAGGTCGCCGAGGCAGCTCACGATCTGGCCCAGCCGTCCTTTTTGGCGCCCAAGGCCTGAAGACCGCACGCCCGCCGCGGAATCGCGGCGGGCGGCTCGGCGCCTCGATCTAGGCCATCGATCCCGTCAGTGATCGTCGATGAAGGCGGCGACCCAGACCAGGGGCGCGTTCCAGTTGATGGCGACTTCGTTCAGGGCATAGGCGTTGATGTCATCGGCCCAGCAGGTCTGGGCCGCACATTTGCCGACCAGGGTCTTGGCCACGTCGTCGATCATGGCCTGATTGTTCGGCCCGCCCGACAGGGCGCCCGCCGGTGGCAGAGGATAGGCCGGGTCGGCCTGATGCGCCCAGAAGCGATGGTGCGGGTTCTGAACCGGACGATCACCGTAGCCGGTCACATAGGACCGATCCATCGGATTGCGGCCCAGAACATAGTCCAAGGACCAGATCACCGCGTTGCGGAAATTCCAGTCGCCAGTGTAGTCGAAGGCGGAACCCAGGATCACCGCTCGGCTCATCAAGGCGCCGTTCGAGCCCCATTCGTATTTCTCGCCCGCGACCGGCAGGCCGTAGCCCTGACCATAGCCGGCATCGACGTATGCGCGGGCGGCCGCCACGATATTGGCGCGCACGGTGACCAGATCCTCGGGCGGCAGAACGTCCGGCGCGGTCGCCAGCGTCAGCGATCCCAGCGACGCCGTCCAGGAAAAGCCCGGATCGCCAGTCGCGCTTTTGCCCGACAGCGGTCCGCCCAGATAATAGGGCGAGGTCTTCAGCGCGGTCAGATAGGCCGGATTGCGCGTGGTGGCCAAAAGCTCGGCCGTGGCCCAATAGAATTCATCCGAGAAGTCGTTGTCGCCATAGGCGCCGCCGCCGGCGAAGTTCTCTCCGGCCCGAACGTCGCGATTGCGCAGCGCCGCGCGGAAAGCGCGCTGCGACGCCGTCAGACATTGGCGCGCGAAGGCCGGATCGATGTCACGCCAGATCCGCGCGCACTGGGCGCCGACTGCTGCCAGATTGAGCGTCGCGGCCGTGCTGGGCGGATAGAGCAGGCGTGGCTGGGGATCGTCCGCCGGGGCCATCGGCAGGCCCGTCCACTGCGCATCATGCACCTTGTGATGGACCATGCCGCTGGCGTCGATCTCGGTCAGGGGCAGCGGCTGACCCACCGACTGGGCGCCGACCGGAACCTTCAGCTTCACGCCGTCGGCGATCTGCATCTTCAACAGGAACTCGATCTCGTAACGCGCCTCGTCCAGCAGATCATTGACGCCGTTTCCGGTCTCGGGACTATTGACCTTGCCGTCCGCGAAGGCGCTCGCTCCGGCCCCGCCCTTGGCCATTGCGCGCTCATAGGCATTCAGCAGCATCCAGACCGAGATGCCGCCGTTGACGACATATTTGCCGTGGTCGCCGGCGTCATACCAGCCGCCGGTGACATCCAGAGTATAATCGCACCCGGGCCAGACGACACCGGCCGTGTCCGCGCCCGAGAAGCAGGCCGCGACCTCGTGCGGGTGCCCGGCCGCACGCGCCAGATCCGGCCGCGCGACGTGGTCCGCCAGGATCGGCACGCCAGCACGGTTTTGATAGAAATAGGCCAGGGCGTCGTACTTCAGCCGGGCGTGAGGATGTGGCTGGATCGAGAAGGGGCGGCTTTCGTGCGATCCCACGATCAGGCGATAGCCTTCGCCGTTGGTCTGCAGCGACTGAAAATCGACCGTATGCACGGCTTGGCCCGAGGCGGCGTCTTGGCCAAAGACCTTGGACGTGCCTTGGGCCACGTTAGCGCCCGCCCGGTCCACCACGCGCCAAGGCAGGGGGCGGGTGGCGCGATCCTCGACCGTTGCCGTCTTCGGCCCCTGGGTTTCGAACCCGACCTGGCTCATCCGGACGGCGCTGGTCTCCGTCTCCGCCTGTGCCGCACCGAAGGCGGCCGCCAAGGCCACAGCCGCGACGCTCGCGCTCGATCTCTTTCTCATCCCAACCTCCCTCAAGGCCTGTGTTCTTTCATGAGCGACGCCGATACGCCGACGTGCCGCACGATCCTCGCGAAAACCCTAGCAGCTGACAGCGTTGTCACAAGTGATTTGCTGATCGCATTCTGTTGCAGCTACTCACACCGGATGACGCCACGATCGCGCTCGTGCCATAGAGGCGGAGGCCGCTCGATGGAGGAGGGTGAAGTTTCCAACCGTTCTCAAGCCCGCCGCACGTCTCTGGTGTTGGCGGCGTATCTGGTGCTGTTCCTTGCCGCCTTCATCGGTCTAGCGCCTCTGTTCCAAATCGTCGCTCCGCTCCACGCCGCCGCTCTTGACGCCCGGGGTAAAACGGAAATCCTTAGCCGTGCCATGGTCTGGGGCGCGATCACGGCCGCCGTGGCGAATATCGCCATGGGCGCGATCAGCGACCGGACACGTTCGCGGTTTGGGCGTCGCCGACCCTGGATTGCGCTCGGAGCAGTGCTGACGGTTTTAAGCTACGTTGGCATATGGCGGTCGTCGACGCCGGGCGAATTCGTATGGGCCTTGGTCGGATTTCAACTTGCGTTCAACGTGCTCATGGCTCCGCTCTCAGCCGTGTTTGCGGATCGCGTGCCGATTTTGCTGAGAAGTACGGTCTCGGCGATGCTGGGACTGTCGTATCCGCTCGCTGTGGCTTTGGGCTCCAGTCTGATGGCGCTTGGTCCGCAGCACGAACCCGGCAGATTAGCGCTTCTGGCGGGTATTCTTATCGGTGCGGCCGCTTTCTTCCTCATAGTTTTCGATGAGCCGTCTTCGGAACGACAAGGCAGGGCGCCGTCAGCCTACTCTGGCAGGACCGGACATCTGCTTGCCCCGTTCGAATCCCGCAATTTCGCGACGGTCTGGACTGCTCGTCTCCTGATTGCGACCGGTTATGCTCTCGTCAGCACTTACCTGCTGTATTTCGTCACCGATGCCGTTGGGTGGCCAGGGCGTAGTCCAGAACGGTCACATGCCGTGCTGACGGGCGTAGCGTTCGCGAGCGTCGTAATCATTACTATCACAATGGCGCTGTTCGGGGCGCGAATCACGCGCCGTCAACCTATTGCTTTCGTAGGAGCGGTGGCCCTTAGCATCGGGGCTCTCGCCTTGGCGATCACGCCATCATGGACAGTCGTGATCCTCGCCTTCGCGCTCTATGGAGTGGGGCAGGGGGCCTATGGATCCGTGGAAATGGGCTTGATGGCGGATGCCCTTCCCACACAAGACAATCGTGGTCGGGATATGGGCCTCAACAATCTGGCGGTCGCCTTTCCTCAGGCGATGGCCCCAATCGCCGCCCTCATTTTGGAACAGGTGGGCTTCGATATTCGAGGCCTCTACGTCGCTGCGGCAGCGTGTTTCGCTGCTGCTGCGGTCGTCATGAGTCTATTTCGGTCAGCCCGGACATGAGCGTTGTCGGATTAACCTGCACGGGCTGAAGCGTGCTGTCAGGCTGACCAAGGCAGGACACACTTTGCCCCTACACATAAAATCTCAGGTGGTGGCCGCCACCGATGCTGCCTGAGCTTCGGCGCGGCAGCTACGAAGGTGGGGCAGGTCATCAGATGTCTCAAGGATCGCAGACGGATAGAGATCCGGTCGATCATAGACATCCACGTCTGATCGCCGCAGCCGTGTTTGACTCTCGGGGGGAGATTGAATCCAGAAGGATCTGACTATCCTCAAGAGGGACTCGTCCTGAAGAAGTATGGAGAGATCACGGATCAAGACATCGAAGCTTAGCGTTCCGCCTGATCGTGAGAACCGCTCCTTCAGAAGCTTGATCACAGAGTGGGTGGAACCCATTTGGACAGCTCGCCGATACCACTAGGGCACGGGAAACAACATCGGCCCCCGAACGGATAGGATGTCCGCTTTGCGCGTGGGTGCCAACGTCCGCTTCTGGCGCTTCGGAGACGTTGCAAACAGCAGGGGGTTTGCCAAAGACTGAGGCTGTCGACACCGTGCAAGCACCTCCTGTGACCGCGACGACGAGGCCAAGCTCTCGTCGTCGTAAGCCTTTCTTCGTAGCTTTCCGCCATGCGTCTGCGTCATGACCCAGTACAGTATCGATGAGAACCGCCGACGTATCGTGATCACGGCGAAGACGGCGGATCGAACGCCGACGGTGGCGGAGACTGTCCTGCAGATTATCGGCCGTCGTCCGGACCTGGGCCGCTGGGACTGGATATTTGATATTCGCGAGCCGCACGAAAAGGCCACGACTGAACAGCTCGATCAGATTGCTGAAGTCTTCAACGCCGTGCGCGGCGAGCGCAGCTATACGGTCTTCGTGAGCAGCGATCCTGAGACCTATGCACGCTGCGCGCTAATGGACCTCAAGTTTCTCGATCGGCGACACATCGTAGCTCCGACAATGAAAGAGGCCGAAGCGCTGATCCCCAAGGTCGTTCCGTCCGTCTACTGACGCAGAGGCGTCATGGCTGGACTGTCTCAGGATGGCGACGCCGCGCCTTGGCTCGGCGGTGTTGGCTGACCTGCGCGGCGCACCGATGCCTGTGCGCGAAGCCAAGACCACAAATCCTATCGTGCGCTTGTAGAAGAACTCGGATCGTCTGACCCGCATGCCTCGTTAAGTGAGGCTCGCTTTCTGTCGCAGGACGCCCGATGCCTTCAAAGCCCGATCTCGCCGTCGTCTATGAACACCCCGAATGGTTCGAACCCCTGTTCGCCGTGTTAAAACGACGGGGTGTCGAGTTCATCAAGATTCCTCTGGCGGATCATGTTTTCGACCCGTCAGCGACCGAAGCGCCGGCTTCCGTCGTCTTCAGCCGCGTCGCGATGTCGAGCTTCCTCCGTGACGCCGAACATCCGATCTTCTATGCTCAGAGTCTGTTCGACCACTGGGAAAGGCTCGGCGTCCGGGTGGTGAACGGAGCGGCGTTGGCGATCGATTCGTCCAAGGCGCGTCAGTTGAGCCTGATCTCGAGCCATGGCTACAAGGCTCCGGCGACCCGCGCCGTCCACCGGCAGATCGACCTGCTAAAGGCCGCCGAAGGCCTGAGATTTCCAGTTCTGATCAAGGCTGACATTGGAGGGGCGGGCGCAGGCATCGTTCGCTACGAGACCCTGGACGCGCTGCAAGCGGCGGCGCGATCCGGCCAGGCGCCTGTCGGGGTGAACGGCGTTTCTCTGATCCAGGAATATGCGCCGCGCGTCGGCGGCAAGATCACGCGGGTCGAAACGCTCAACGGTCGCTATCTCTACGCCCTGGATGTCGAAAGCCCGGGCGACACCTTCGACCTTTGTCCAGCGGACGCCTGCCTGGCGCAACCGGGTGCGGCCGCCCTCACCATGACGCGTGCTCATCCTCCTGCCGAAGTGATCGCCGCGGTCGAGGCGATCGTACGCGCCGGTCAGATCGAAGTCGGATCGGTCGAGTATCTGATCGACGAGCGGGACGGCTCGGTGCGCTTCTACGACATCAACGCCCTGTCGAACTTCGTCGCCGACCCGGTCGCCGTGCTGGGATTCGATCCTCACGAGACCCTGGTCGACTGGCTCGTCGACGTCATCCATGACCATAAGGCGGCTTAGAAATGAGATATGGCTACTGGGCGCCGGTGTTCGGCGGATGGCTTCGCAATGTCGATGACGAGCGCGAGGCGTCTTGGGAGAACCTCTCGCGGCTGGTGCGTCGATCCGAGGAGATTGGCTGGGATCTCACCCTGATCGCCGAACTCAATCTCAATGACATCAAGGGTATCGAAGCGCCGGCCTTGGACGCCTGGTCCAGCGCCGCCGCCCTGGCCGCCGTGACGCGTTCCATCGAGCTGATGGTCGCGGTTCGCCCCAACTTCCATCAGCCCGCTCTGTTCGCCAAACAGGCGGCCAACATCGACCGTATCTCCGGGGGACGGTTGTCGCTCAATGTCGTATCGTCTTGGTGGGCCAAGGAGGCGGAAAGCTACGGGCTCCAGTTCGATCAGCACGACGATCGCTATGCGCGAACCGATGAGTGGCTGGAAGTCCTCGAGCGATTGTGGACGGAGCGACGCGCGGATTTCACCGGGCAGCTCTATCAGCTTCGCGACGCCATCGTCGAACCCAAGCCGGTCGCATCGGCGGCGCGACCTCGGCCGATCTTGTATGCCGGTGGCGAGAGCGAGAGCGCCAAGGCTCTGATCGCGCGTCGGTGCGACGCCTATGTCATGCACGGCGACGACCCGGTCCATGTGGCCGCAAAGATCGCGGACATGCGCGAGCGCCGTGAGGTGCTGGGTCTGCCGCCGATGACCTTCGGCATGGCGGGTTACGCCATCGTGCGCGATACCCAGGCCGAGGCTGAACGCGAGCTCGAGCGCATCACCACCATACCTGGGCTTGCGGAGGGGAGGCCGCCGGCCGGCTTCGCCAACTTCGACCAGTGGATTTCCGGCACCGAACTGGAACGCGAGCTGAAAATCCGTGAATACAGCGTCTCCAACCGGGGATTGAGGCCGGGCTTTGTCGGCACGCCCGAGCAGCTAGAGGAGCGCATTCAGGAGTTCGAGGCCGCCGGGGTCGACCTGCTCCTGCTGCAGATGTCTCCGCAGGAAGAAGAGATGGAGCGCTTCGCTGCTCAGGTGATCCGGCAGGCATTGAATGCGCGCACGGACCGGTCTGTTGAATAAGTCTGTCCCGGCACGGCCCCTTTGAAGCCGCCCGGACGGGCGTTTTCCAGGGCCGCTGTCATTGCATCGATAGTCTGACCGTCATGAACGCCGCTTCATCGTTGCGATTGGCTACCTCCCACGACTGGCGGCCTCGTCTGCCAACGGCTGGTCGCTACTGTGATCCTGCGGGTGTGAGGCTTAACCACTTTCAGTCGCGCGCTTCTGTCGCACGGTAGATTTTCTAAAAGGCGCGGAGCCGATCTGACGAGGCTTGCGGCGGAAATGCGGCTTAGGTCGCAGCCCTCCCACAGCTTCAACGCAGCCTCCTTATGTCGACATACGCCACGGCGCTCCTTTCCAGCGTCGCGATCTTCAGCCTGCCGATGGCGGCCCAGGCCCAGTCCGGTCCCGCTTCAGTTCCCGCCGAGAGTGCGACCGTCGCCGACGTCGTCGTCACAGGGTCGAATATCCGGCGTGCGGCGGCGGAAGGCGTCAATGCGGTTCAGGTGATCGGGCGCGAAGAGTTGGAGACGTCCGGCAAGGTCACCGTTGCCGATCTGCTGCGCTCGATCTCGGCCAATACGGGCAATGCGACGAACGAGACCAGCAACAGCGGCTGGGCCTCCGGATCGGCAGGCATCGGCTTGCGCGGCCTGTCGCAGAAGAACACGCTCGTGCTGCTGAACGGCCGACGCGTCGCCAACTACGGCTTTCCCGCCAACGGCTTGTCTGACACCTTTGTCAACCTCAACGCCCTACCCATGGTCGCGACGCAGCGGCTCGAGGTCCTGAAGGACGGGGCCTCGGCTGTCTATGGTTCCGACGCCGTCGCGGGCGTGGTCAATGTCATCACGCGGCAGGATTTCGAGGGGCTCGAGTTCGGCGGCAGCTATGGAGTCTCCGACGCCGGCGGTCTGGACACCTGGCAGGGCAAGATCGTCGGCGGTTACGGCGATCTGGAAGACGATGGGTTCAATGTGCTCGTCAGCCTTGAGGCCTATACGCGCGAGCGGCTTGATCAAGACGAGCGGGATCTGACGAAGTCCGGCATCTATTCCGGACCGGGCGGGCGCTGGAACGGCTGGAGCGCCAAGGGCGCGCGGTTCCTCATCAATGGCGCGTCCGTGCCGTTTGTGGATGCCCAAGGTAACTGCCCGCAGGGCATGGTTCTGACCGCCAGCGCTCCGATCGACGGCCTGGCGGGCAATACGTGCGCCATCAATCTGGCGCCCTACACCACCCTGATCCCATCGACGGATCGCTATCAGGCCTATGTCCACGCAACCGCACGCGTGGCGCCCGGGATCGAGGCGTTCGGCGAACTGCTCTATAGCCATATCGAGGGGGCCTCGATCTTCGGCTCCAGTCCTTACTTCACGCTCGAGGGCGGCAGGTTCGCCCTAAACGCCCAGACGGGCCTGGCCGAGCCTGTGTCGAACCTTCTGCCGGCGAACAATCCTTACAATCCGTACGGCCGCGCCGTGCCGATCGAATACACCTTCTTCGACCTGGGTCAGTCGTTGAAGACCAACACCTCCCAGGCCTATCGCGCCTTGGCCGGTCTGCGCGGAACCGGAGCGCGCTTCGACTGGGAGGCGGCTGTCTTCGCCAGCGCCAGCCGTGAGCGTGAGCGCGTCGCCGCCGGCTTCGCCAACCGGTTCGCCCTGGCCGACGCTCTGGCGACCGGGAGCCTGAACCTGTGGGAACCGAACGCGACGCCGCAAGCCGTGCTTGACGGCATTCGTCTCAGCACCCTGCGCCCCGCGGAGTCCGAGCTGTATGGCGCGGACTTCAAGATCTCGGGCGAGCTGTTCAGTCTGCCGGCTGGCCCGATCGGCTATGCGGCAGGCGTGGAGTATCGGCACGAAGCGTTGGAATCGCGCAATCCCCGCGAGATCGACGCCGGCCTTCAGGTGCGTCCGGCCATCGCAGCGGTGGACGGCGAACGGGACGTTGCGGCCGTCTATGTCGAGGCCAATGTTCCCATCCTGTCGACTGTTGATCTCCAGATCGCCGGCCGGGGCGATCATTACAGCGACTTCGGCGAAGCCTTTTCGCCAAAAGTGGGAGTGCGCTGGCGGGCTCATGAGGCCTGGCTGGTGCGGGCTTCGGCGTCGCGTGGCTTCCGGGCGCCCTCGCTGTCGGAAAACTCGGCGTCGACCAACATCTCCTACGGTTCGGTCGCCGATCCGTTCGATCCCGACATTCCCGGCTCGCGGCAGAGCCCGACCTTCTTCACCGTCGGCAACACCGACCTGGAGCCGGAGAAGACCCGATCCTACAACTTCGGCGTCGTCTTCACGCCGACCCGCGACACCATTCTCAGCGTCGATTGGTACCGTGTGGAGCTGGACAATCTCGTCGGCACCAACAACACCACCAGCATCGTCCAGGCCAACAATTCGGCGGACGTCATTCGTGACGGACGCGGCAAGCTCGTCGCCGTCTACAACCGCTACCAGAACCTGAGCGAGCTCAAGACCTCCGGCGTGGATGTCGAGCTGAGCCAGCGCTGGCGGACCGACCGCTGGGGCGATTTCGCGCTGCAGACCGCCTACACCCACGTCATCGACTATCGCCGTCCGGTCACTGTCGGGGGGCCGCTGGTCGACTACGCCGGCACGAACCGGGGCGCCAGCCTGCCGGCCGACAAGGCGACGACCCGCGCCGGCTGGTCCAAGGGCGATCTAGAGGCGGATCTGACTTGGTACTACACCAGCGGCTACGATCTGGTGCCGGTCGTGACGGGCCAGACCTGTGTGGACGCCTACAATCAGGTCGACCTCTATCTCGGCTGGTCCGGGCTCGCGAACGCCAAGATCTACGCCAAGATCGAGAACCTGGCCGACGAACAGCCGCCCTATGACGGTTCCTTCCCCGGCATCCGCGCGCCCTATGATTTCAGCCAGTACGACCTTCGGGGACGCCAGTTCCGCATTGGCTTCGACTACCGGTTCTAGATTTCGTCCTCCCGCTGATCGGATCCCTTATCATGTTGAGCACCCTGCTGCGCGGCGTCGCCGTCGCCGCCTTGGCCGGTGTCGTCCTGACCACGACCCCGACCCCTATCCTGGCCCAGGCCGGCTACTATTTTCCGGTCGCTTCCGTCTCGGACCTCGATCCCGCCATCCCCAGCCCTGAGCGGTTCCTCGGCTATCCGATCGGCTCTCGCTACACCCGGCATGACCGCGTGGTGGAGTATTTGCGCGAACTGGATCGTCTGTCGGACCGGATCACGGTCCGGGAGATCGGCCGGTCCTATGAGGACCGACCGCTGCTTGAGGTTCTCATCACCTCCGAGGCCAACCAGGCGCAGATCGAAACCCTGAAGGCCGCCCATGCGTGCGACGCCGATCCGTCGGCGCCGGCGGATCCTGCAGCACCTGTGGTCGTCGGCCTTTACTACGGCGTCCATGGAAATGAGACGTCGAGCGGAGAGGCGGCGCTCCTGACCGCCTATTATCTCGTCGCGGGGCGCGACGAGGAAACACGCGCTTGGCTCGATAAGGCCGTGATCCTTATCGACCCGGTGCCGAATCCTGACGGGCGGGATCGCGCCGCGAACTGGCACAATGCCTGGGCCAGCAATCCTCCGATCAGCGATCCGGCCGACAAGGAGCATGTCGAGCCGTTTCCAGCGGGACGCACCAACCACTATTTCACCGACCTGAACCGCGACTGGCTGGCGGTAACGCAACAGGAGACGGCGGCCAAGCTGGAGGTGTTTCACCAGTGGCGGCCCAACGTTCAAATCGACTTCCACGAGATGGGCGCCGGCAGCACCTATTATTTCGAACCGTCGCCCGCCAGCATGGAAAGTCCGCTGCTGCCACAGGCGTCCTATGAGGCCAATGTGGTGCTGGCTCGCTATCATGCTCAGGCCCTGGATGGGCTGGGGTCGCTCTATTACACCAAGGAGAATTTCGACAACTTCTCGCCGGTCTACGGCTCGACCTATCCCGACTTCCACGGCGGGGTGGGGGTTACCGTCGAACAGGCCAGTTCGCGCGGTCTGGTGCAGGATACCGATAGCGGGCCATTGGAGTTCCGCTTCACCATACGCAACCAAACCGCGGTGGGGCTGGCGACGATCCGGGGAGCCGTCGAGCAGCGGAACTATCTGCGCAACCTCCAGCGCGAGTTCTTTCGGTCGGCGGTGCAGCAGGGGAGGCGGCACGAGCACGCCGCCTTCGTCTTCGGCGATCCCGCCAATCCCGGCCTGACGGCGCAGACGCTGGAGCTGCTCCAACGCCATCATATCCGGGTGAACCGCCTGGCCTCGGCCGTGACCATCGACGGGCGCACCTTCCGGCCGGACAGCGCCTATGTGGTCGTCTCGGCCCAGCCCCAGTTCCGCCTTGTCCATTCCATCTTCGAACCGACGCCCGAGGTGAAGCGCAGCGTCTACGGCAGCACCTCCTACGGGATCGCCGACGCCTATGGACTGGCCGTTGGACGGGCACGCCGCGCGCCGCCGTTGGGGGAGGTGGTGACAGCGGTCCCGCGCCATGTCGGGGGCGTGAAAGGGACCGAAAGCGCCTACGCCTACGCCATAGACTCGCGCGACCTGAATGCGCCGGCCGTCCTGTCGGCTCTGCTGAAAGAGGGGGTTGTGGTCCGCACCGCCTTTCAGCCCTTCACCGCGAGGACTGCCGAAGGCGAGACGGCCTTCGAACGGGGCAGCCTGATCGTCACGGCGTCCGGACAGACCCAGGACGCCGCCGCCCTGAGGGCCCTGGTCGATGCGGCGGCGCGACAGGCGGGAGTGGATGCTTGGAGCCTGGGCACCGGACAGAGCGTCGCGGGGGTGGATTTGGGCAGCGACAGCGTGCGGCGGATACGGGCGCCCAAGATCGCCCTGATCATGGGTCAGGGGGTGAACGCCACCGAGATCGGCTCGACCTGGTTTGCGCTCAGCGAACGCCTGGCCTGGCCCGCGACCCGGCTCGACCCGGCTCAGATCGGAACGGTTCGATTGGACGACTACACCAGCATCGTCCTGGCCGGCGGGTCCTACGAGGATTGGAATGATAGACGGGTCGCCGCCCTCAAGGCCTGGATCGAAGGCGGCGGTTCTCTCGTGACCTATGGCTCGGCTTCGGCCTGGGCCATCGAGAAAGGGCTGGCGAAGTCGACCGCTGAACCCGGCGACAAGGCAGATGCGCCAGCGTCCTCAGCCGTGCGGCGAGACTTCGCAGATCGGCGAGACTATCTGTCGGAGCAGAGAACGTCCGGCAATGCCCTGTCGGCGGATGTGGACGTCACCCATCCCCTCGCTTTCGGTCTCTCAGGACGATCGCTGGTCGTGAACAAGGAGACGGACATCGTCCTAAGACCGGTAGACGACCCCTTCGCCAATGTCGTTCGTATCGAGGATCGACCGCGCGTCAACGGCTATCTTTCTGAAGATCTGAAGAAGGCGGCGGCCGGATCGATCTGGGCCCAGACGGTGCGAGCGAGGCGTGGCAATGTCGTGCTCTTCGCCGATGACCCCGCGCATCGCAAATACTGGCTGGGAACCGAGCGGCTGCTGATCAACGCCCTGTTCCTCTCCAACTATTTGACGCCGAGCGAACGGCGATAAGGCCGGACGGGTCGGGTCACTGTTTGTCGTAGGTCAGCGATCCGGCCGCGACGTCGCATCCAGTCGCCGGAGCACGTGGATCGTCCAGCCGCCGTTCGGGGCGCAGGCCGACGCGACGCGGACGCGCTGGGACGAGGCGGCTCCGGGCTGACGGACGGGCGGGCCGAAAGGCTTGGCGGACATGACGGGGTTCCAAATGAACGTCTTCAGGCGGGCATCAGGCGCTTGCCGTCCTTTGCGTGCAATCGAGATCGATTGAAACGCCATGCAGGAATCCTAAAGCCTGTCCGCCCATCAGCCCGGCTTGCCAGTCGGGGCGTGAACCGCTTGGGTGAGGGGATGCGCGCCCACCCCGTCTTCGCC
Source organism: Brevundimonas sp. ASV9 (assembly GCF_016429195.1). Classification (GTDB taxonomy): domain Bacteria; phylum Pseudomonadota; class Alphaproteobacteria; order Caulobacterales; family Caulobacteraceae; genus Brevundimonas. The sequence continues at coordinate 18,372 of NZ_JAELUF010000033.1, read as the reverse complement.
GACATGCCGGTCACCATCTTCGAACGCATGTCCGGTCTTGCCCGGCAGCATGAGGCGATCAATCTGGGGCAGGGGTTTCCGGATGCGCCCGGACCGGAAGACCTGCGACAAGTCGCGGCCGAAGCCATCCTCAAGGGTTCCAACCAATATGCGCCGTCTCGAGGCGATCCGCTCCTTCGCAAGGCCGTCGTCGAACACTACTGGCGTCTGCAGAACGTCGCGCTGACGCCAGACGGCGTCCTGGTCACCTCCGGCGCGACAGAAGCCATCGCCGCCGCTCTGCTGGCCCATGTTAGCCCTGGCGATGAGGTGGCGATCTTCGAGCCCGCCTACGACGCCTATCGACCGCTGATCGAACGGGCCGGGGGCGTGGTCCGGGCTGTGCCGCTCGAGGCGCCCGAGTGGCGGCTGACCGAGGCGGCGATCGAGGCGGCGATCACGGCACGCACGCGAGTGCTGCTGTTCAACAATCCGATGAACCCTTCGGCGCGGGTGTTCGACGCCGAGGAGATCGCTGCGCTCGCCCGGGCCTGCATGCGCCGGGACGTGACCGTCATCAGTGACGAAGTGTGGGAGCATATCATTTTTGATGGTCGTCCCCATCATTCACTCCTCGCCGCGCAAGGCCTGGCGGATCGGGTCATCAAGATCGGCTCGGCGGGCAAGATGTTCGGTTTGACCGGATGGAAGGTCGGGTTCGCCTGCGGGGCGCCCGATCTGATTGCGCCGGTCGCCAAGGCGCATCAGTTCCTGACCTTTTCGACGCCGCCAAACCTGCAAACGGCCGTTGTGTCGGGCCTGGCTTGGCCAAACGCTCGGTTGGAGTTGATGCGTACCGAGCTGACGCGGTCGCGAGACCGGCTGGCCAGAGCGCTGATCGCGGAAGGCTACCAGCTGACGCCGAGCGAAGGGACCTATTTCATGGGGCTGGACCTAGCCGCTTCGGGGCTCTCGCTGGACGATGAGACCTTTTGCATGCGCATCGTCGAATCCTTTGGTGTCGCCGCCATCCCTCTGTCCGCCTTCACAACGGCGTCGATGCGCCGCAATGTCGTGCGTCTGTGTTTCGCCAAGAACGACGCCGTGCTGGATGAAGCGGCGCGGCGATTGGGTCAGGCGCGACGAGTGCTTTCTTGATTAGAAAATCTCCTCATTGCGGCAGGCTTTCTGTGCTGGCGGTGCGTGTGGGCAGCGCTAAGAAAGGCTGTGGGCGTTTCGCAACCGCTCATTCTCGCACCTGACCGCGTCCGCTCCCCCGGACGCGGTCATCTTGGGACGGCGCGCTGCGCAGTGGTGAATGCGGCCGTCTGACCTTGTCGCCCCTATTGGGGCATTCCGAGGCTGCGTTCGGCTTCACAATAGGCTGCAGTTTTTCTACAAGCACAGGATGGTCGTCGAATCTGGAACCCCATCCCCCCGCAGCCCTCTCGTCGCATGAGCCAGCAGATTGAATCTCGTCGGCTGCCGCCTCTGAATGCGCTGAAGGCGTTCGAGGCCGTGGCGCGGCTGTCCAGCGTCTCCTCGGCCGCCAAGGCTCTCGGGGTCACGCCGGGCGCCGTCAGCCAGCAGATCAGATTGCTCGAGGATCATGCCGGCGCGCCCCTGCTGCGCCGCGATGCCGGCGGCATGGGACTGACCGAGCTTGGCGAGCGTCTCGTGCCTGTTCTGCGCGACGCGTTCGACCATCTGACGCAGGCCGCCGATATTATCTACGGGCCCTCGCAACGCCAATCCCTGGCCATCAGCGTCCCGCCGTCCTTCGCCGTGCGCTGGCTGGTCCCCCGCATGGCGCGCTTCTCAGCTGAACATCCCGAGATCGAAGTTTGGATTTCTGCGGACATGCAACTTGCCGATATCGCCGGCGGGCGCGCGGACGTTGCCATTCGCTACGGTCTGGGGGATTACGCCGGCGTGCGCAGCGAACTGCTCGTCGACGCCGGCGTCATTCCGGTCTGCAGCCCGGGCCTTCTCTCGACTCTACGCAGGCCCTCTGACCTGGCGAACCACACGCTGATCCATGTCGCGCGAGGCGCGCTGGAGGAGCCGCGACCGGATTGGGCGGCCTGGCTGACGTCGCGTCGCCTCGACGGTATCGACGCCAAGGCCGGTCCCCGGTTCGACCAGACGGCCTTCGCGATCGAAGACGCCGCACGCGGGAGGGGTCTGGCGCTGGCGCCCCGCGCCTTTGTGGCCGAGGATCTGGCGTCCGGTCGGTTGGTCGCGCCCTTCGCCGACGGCTATCTGGCGACTGATATGGCCTATCGGCTGGTCACCCGCCGCGGAAGCCTGCGACCCGAAGCCCAGGCCTTCGTCGCGTGGCTTCGCGCCGAAGCCAAGGCCGAGGCTGTGGTCATAGACGAACTGTGACGGATGAACGCCCAGGCCGCGCGTTCATTCTCCTTGCCTCAATGTCCCACGCGCCGCACTAGACCGCCGCAGCATCAGGAAGACCGATGATCCGATTAGAAGGCGTGACGCGCCGCTTCCGCAGTCCGGGCGGGGAGCGCACGGCATTGGACGGCGTCGATCTGACGGTGGCGTCGGGCGAAGTCTTCGGCGTGGTCGGGCGGTCGGGCGCCGGCAAATCGACCCTGGTGCGCACGATCAACCTGCTGGAGCGGCCGGACGCGGGGCGGGTCTTGGTCGGTGATCAGGACCTAACGGCCCTGCGTCCAGCAGACCTGCGCGCAGCGCGGCGTCGCATCGGCATGATCTTCCAGCACTTCAATCTGCTGCACAGCCGTACGATCCGCTACAACATCGCCTTGCCTCTGGTGCTAGAGGGGCGGTCACGCGCGGAGACCGCCACTCGCGTGGACGATCTGATGGCGCGTGTCGGGCTCACCGAACACGCCAAGAAACATCCGGCTCAGCTGTCGGGCGGACAGAAGCAGCGCGTGGGCATTGCGCGCGCCCTGGCCTGCGAGCCCGATATCCTGTTGTGCGACGAGGCGACCAGCGCTCTGGACCCCGAGACGACCGAGGATATCTTGGGCCTGCTGGATCGGCTGAACCGAGATCTCAAACTGACGCTCGTCATCATCACGCACGAAATGGAGGTCGTCCGGCGTGTTTGCGACAAGGTGGCGGTCATGGACGCGGGGCGCATCGTCGAAAGCGGCCCGACTGCAGACGTCTTTCTCCATCCGCAAACCTCGGCCACCCGGAACCTGCTAGCCGAGGGCGAGGCCCGAACAGCGTCGCCGCGGCCCGCCGGAGGCGTCGTGGCGCGGCTTGTCTTCCGGGGCGAACGGACGTTCGAGCCGGTCCTGAGCCGGATTTCGCGCGAGACCGGCGTTGATCACGCCATCCTGGCGGGCCGCATTGGACGGTTTCGCGATCAGGCCTACGGTCAGTTGGAGGTCTCCCTGATCGGCGGCGATCCGCAGGTCGCCATCGGGCGCCTGCGCGCCGAAGGCGTTGAAGTCGAGGTCGTATCCTGATGTTTGGATCCAATATCGACTGGGCCACTGTGGCTGAGGCGGCTGGCGACACGCTATTGATGCTGGCGGCGTCATTGGCCATCACCGTCATTCTGGGCCTGCCGCTCGGCGTCGCCCTCTACGCCACTGGACGCGGCAGAATTCTTGAGAACCGGATCGTCCATGCGGTGCTGTCTTTCACCGTCAATGTGCTGCGTTCGGTGCCCTTCATCATTCTACTGATCGTCATGCTGCCTCTGACAGTGCTGCTGGTGGGCACATCGCTGGGCGTCGCCGGCGCCATTCCGCCGCTGGTCGTCGGCGCCGCGCCCTTCTATGCGCGTCTGGTCGAGACCGCCCTGCGCGAGGTCGAGCGCGGCATGATCGAGGCGACACAGGCCATGGGCGGTACGACCTGGCAGATCGTCAGGCGCGTCCTGTTGCCGGAGGCGCTGCCGGGCCTCATCGCGGGCGCGACGGTCACCGCCATCGCACTGGTCGGCTACACCGCAATGGCCGGTGTCGTCGGCGCAGGCGGACTGGGCGACCTGGCGATCCGGTTCGGTTATCAGCGGTTCCAGACGGATGTTATGGTGGTGACCGTAGTTCTGCTGCTCGTCATCGTACAAATTCTGCAAGTGCTCGGCGACCGTTGGGTCGCTAAGGTCTCGCACCGCTAAATCGAAAGTTTCTCCATGCTGCGTCGCTCACTTCTTCTCTCCGCCGCTCTTTTCGCCCTGACCGCATGCGGTCGTCAGGCGGCGGATGGGGAAGGACCGCTGAAGGTCGGCGCCACCGCCGTGCCTCATGCAGAAATTTTGGAGCAAGTGAAGCCGATCCTGGCGGCCGAAGGCATCGAGCTTCAGGTCGTGGTGTTCAACGACTACGTCCAGCCCAATACCCAGCTGGCGGAAGGACGGCTGGACGCCAACTATTTCCAGACCAAGCCCTATCTGGACGAGTTCAACGCTGGACGAGGCGGCAATCTGGTGACGGTCGCCGGGGTCCACGTCGAGCCCCTGGGCGCCTATTCACGCAGGCACAAGGCGCTCGCGGAACTGCCGAACGGCGCAGAGATCGCCTTGCCGAACGACGCGTCCAACACCGGGCGTTCGCTGCTGTTGCTCCAGACCGCCGGCCTGATCACACTGAAGAAAGGCGCGGATCCGTTGCAGACGGTTGCGGACATCGCGAACAATCCGAAGGGATTCCGTTTCCGCGAGCTGGAGGCGGCGACCCTACCGCGTGTTTTGGATCAGGTGGATCTGGCGGTGATCAACACAAACTATGCGCTCGACGCCAAGCTCAGCCCGCGCAACGACGCTCTCACACTGGAGGGCGGCGACAGCCCCTATGTGAACTACCTCGTCACCCGCGCCGACAACCGCGACGATCCGCGCATCAAGGCCCTGGCCGCCGCCCTGACCAGCCAGCGGGTCAAGGATTACATCACTCGCACCTACGAAGGGGCGGTCATTCCCGCCAAATGAAGCCAGGTCGAAGGCAGGTTCCGCCATTCTCCAAGGCCAGCCTGGGGCGAACCGGTCGGCTTGATCAGGTTAGCGCCGCTTCCATCACCGGATCGCGCCCTGTTGCGATCGCCTCGGCCGTGCGCGGGATGGTGATGTCCGGCTGAACGCCTGTGTCCGGCTGGGGCTGTTGAGGGAATGTACCGATCAGCGGCAGGTCGACTTCAAGGCCGGTAGCAGGTAGCCGCAGGAAGTAGAAGGCGCCGCCATTTATGCCGCGCCGATTGCCGCCTGTGGTCTCGCCCACCAGCGCGCCCAGCCGCTCGCGCTGGATCATTTGTGCGAAGCCGAAGGTGGCCGAGCTGTTTTGCGGCCCGACCAAGACGCGGACCTCGCCAGTGAAACGTGGGCCCTTGGGCTCGATCACACCGCCCTCGTCGGCGCTTCGGGCCAGGGACAGAAAGCGATCATCATAGGGCTGGGCGTCGTCGCCCCAGTCGTCGAAGCTGCGATCCCAGGTGTCCAGCGCGGGACGCAGGTCGTCAGGGATGCGGCGATAGCGCACCAGCCGCCGCGCCGTGTCCGGCACGATGGGCCGGTCGATCAATCGCGCCACCAGCACGTCGCCGCAGTCCAGCCCGCCCTCATTGGCCCGAATATCGATGACAAGCCGTTGGACGCCGTCGGACGCCAGGGCGTCCATCCGGGTGTTCAGCCAGCCCGCCCAATCCCAGTCGCTGTTGTACAGGCCCCAGCCCGGCATGGTCAGCAACGCCGTCGGACCTCGCCGCTCCATCGTCCAGGCGGGGGTGTCGTCGGCGGCGTCGATCACCGGCGGCCGCTGGGCCCGTCTCGCCTCCAAGGAGATGGCCTCCATCTCAGTTCGGCGCGTGCGACCGTCTGCTCCGACCACCTCCAACGCATGGCGGGCCCGCGAGCCGAACATCAGGGGATAGAAGACGTCGAAACTCTCATAGCCGTCCTGCCCCTGGACTGACATCAGCTGACGCCGCTTGCCGTCATTGCCGCCGTCGGCGCGGGCCACGGCGATCAGCCCGGCCAGAACCTCGCCTACGGGACGTCCGTTCAGCCGGACGATCTCGCTACCTGGCGCGATCCCCGCTCCGGTCGGATCGGCCGTGACGATCATGCGGTCGCCCAGCCAAAGGAACTGGAATGGCAGCCGGTCAGGGGTTTCGAACAGCCGCGTCTGCACCGCCCGCGACTGGCTGTAGAAGTTGGCGTAGGAATGCCCGCACCGCAGCGCCGCCAGAAATCGCGAAAGCCGCAGATAGAAGGCCTCCAGCGGCTGGGGCGTTGCGCTGTCCGCCTCCAGCCATTCAAACCCCCCGGCAATCTGTTGCGGCGTGTTGTAGCGCAACAGGCCTGGATGCAGGGCCTCATAGGCGCGACGCAGAAGCCGTACATCCTGGCGCATAGCCGCAGGTGAGAGCGTCTCAGCTTGGGCCAGAGCCCTGACCGGTCGGGACAGGGTGCTAGCCGCCAGTGTCGCTATGCCTGCGCCCAGCAGGTGACGGCGAGAGAGGGCGGTCCCGATCATTGACGACCACCCGCCAGTTCGACCTCGGCTCCACGCGTCAGCTCGTTTGACAGTCCATCCAGATACCGGGTCAGCCCCTCGCCATACTGGCGCAGCTCAGCCGCGCGCTCGGCTGTTTCGCCTTCGCCCAGGGCGACGCAGCCGGCGGTCATGTCGCGAGCATAGGCGTCGATCTCAGGCTTCAGGATGGCGATGCGCCGGGCGATTGCCTGACGCCGCATCTCGAGCCGGACGGGCAGGGCGATGTCGGCCTCGATGGCCTCCACTGTGGCATCCAAGATCTGCTCAAAGCGGGCGGTGCGCACCTCCAGTGCGACTTCGCGCGGGTCCGTCGCCTTTGGCGTCAGCAGCAGGGCGGATGTTAGGGCAAGGATCAGCATGGTCGGGGCTCCTGTTGTGAAGTCGCCCACCCTGGCTCCATCGCCTGGACTTTGGCGTCCCAAATCATGGCTGCGGTGATTTATTCACGATGTGAAACCTGCGGCAGCCGAGCCGCACCGGCGCGATAGGCCTGCGGCGTCTGGCCGAAGCGGTTACGGAAAGCGCGGTTGAAGCTGGCCTTGGAGCTGAATCCCGCCTCCAGAGCAAGCGTCAGCACGGAGGCCGTCGCGCCCTGGTCCATTCGTTTCGCCACCGCCTCGCTACGCAGGTCGTTGACGAAGGTCGAGAAGTTCACGCCCAGCCCCTCGTTGATCGCACGTGACAGATAGCCCGTGTTGGTGCCCAGCCTCGCGGCCAGCGTGGTCAGGCTCAGCTCCGGTTCGGCGGCCCAGCCTTCGCGGCGAACGGTGTCGGCCCAGGCGCGGCCCTGCGCGCTCCAGTCGCGTGCGGGACTGACCGTCGAAGGCGCAACCGCCGTCAGCGCCTCCAGCGTCGGATAGGCGACCCGCGTCTGACGCCAGCCTTCGATGGCCAGATAGACAGCGATGGCGGCCAGCCCCGCATACAGGCCCATCAGACCCTGGTACCCCAGCGGCGAAATCATGTCCCACAGCCCATAGACCGTCCACAGCCCCGCCAGCACACTGGCCGCCACCATGGCGCGGCTCAGCCAGCCCAGCGCGAACCGCAAATCATCGCTGCGCTGTTGAGCCAGAGCGCGCCGGTAGCCACCCGTCAACCGCACTGTCGCCAGGCCATAAATCACGAAACTGGCCGTCAGGGCGACGGTGAACAGCGGCCCTGTTACCGGCAGGGAGACATCGGCCCATCTGTCCTTCGCGCCCATCGGCAACAGGAAACTCCCCGCCTGCCATGCAAACTGCACCCCGCCAGGGATAAGATGCCGCCAGCCCCGCACCGGCCACCGTCCCCGGATCAGGGCATGCACATACAGATACAGCAGCGGCGGGGCCCACAACGGGTTGGCCACGGGCAGAAACGTCAGCCACCGCCATTTGTCACAGGCTCCGGCGAACCCGATCAGCCAGGGCGTAAACACCCCCACAAGCACCAGTAGCAGCATCGCCATGGTCCGCGCGGCCGTCCGACCGTGAAACGAGGTCCAAAGTCCGACTGCGGTGGGGAGGACAACGGCCGCCGCGACGGTCAGCACTGCCGTCCTCCACCCAAACACCAACCCGTCGATCATACCCTCAGCATGCCGCGAACGGCGGTCTTTGTCAGCGTCTCCGCATAGGCTGATCGGGCCACGACGGTTAGTCCGCTTGGAGGCTATAGTCGGGCTTCGGATGGCGCCGCTCAGTCTGCTTCTGTCGCTCAGCCCTGAGAGCGCATTGAGCCGCCGGACGCCTCGCTGCGCCTCCGCGCAAATTCAACGAACGCCCTAAACGCCGCCGTCGGGTTCCGCCGGCTGGGATAGTACAGGCTCAACGGCGCCTGGTTCGGCGTCCAGTCCTCAAGGACCCGCACCAGTCGACCGGCCTCGATGTCTTCGCGCACGTCGGATTCCATCGCCAAGGTCAGCCCGACCCCCGCGAGTGCCGCGGTGCGGGCGAGGCCGGCCTCATCAAGCGTAAGGGCGCCCTCGACGTCGATATGAACCGACTGCCCCTTCTTCTCGAACGGCCAGCGATAGATCGCACCGTTGGGAAGGCGGACGCGAAGACAGGCGTGCGTCGCCAAGTCCTGCGGGACCATCGGCGTGCCATGCCTCTCCAGATAGGCGGGTGACGCCACAACCACATTGCGCCGGGCGAGCCCGAGCGGAAGGGCGATCATGTCGACCGGCACCCGATCCGCCGCGCGGACCCCGAAATCGAAGCCGCCCGCGACGATGTCCACCATTCGGCCCTCGGTGACCACGTCGATGTGGACCTGCGGGTGAATGCCGATGAACGGCAGGATGAGGGAGGAGAAGATTTCCCGCGCGGCCGTCGGAAAGGCGTTGATCCGCAGCGTGCCCGACGGCGTGGACTGTCGGGAACGCACGCCGTCCATGGCCTCATGGATGTCTCTCAGGGCCGGAGCGACCTGCAAGACGAATTGCTGGCCCGCCTCGGTCAGGAACACGCTTCGGGTCGTCCGGTTGAACAACCTTACGCCGAGCGTGCGCTCCAGCTTTCCGATCGCATTGCTCAGCGCTGTCGTCGAGACGCCGAGTTCGATTGCGGCGCTGCGGAACTTTCCGCAGCGGGCGACGACCAGAACGGCGTCCAGTTCTGTCAGGCTGCTCTTCATCATTGTCCCGACTTTCGTGATGACTGGCGCCGATTTGTCCCGATTATCGCGCGGCCTGTCCATCTCTACCTTTGCGTCATCGACGGAGCGGCCACAGGGCCGCGACCACAGCCAGCAGGACAGACCCATGCCGCCAGAGCTTCCTTCCCCCATCGCGGACTATGTTGAGGCCAACGCCCGGCTCGACCTCGACGGCATGATCAAGACCTTCGCCGCCGAGGCGGTCCTTCTGGACAACGGCAAACGCTTCAAGGGCCATGGTGAAATCCGCGCCCTGCTCAAGACGATGGTCATCGATCTGAAGGCGATCTTCACCCCCGATGCCGTTCGTCATGAGGGGCCTGCGGTCGTGATGGAAGGTCCGGCCCATGGCGATTTCCCGGGCAGCCCGATCCGCTTCACCTATCGCGTCGAACTCGACGGCGACGTCATCAAGACCATGGAGGTCTCGGCATGACCGTCCTCGCTGATCCCATGGAGTTTGCGGGCAAGCGGGTCCTGATCACCGGCGGCACCAAAGGGCTTGGCCGGGCCGCCGTCGAGCGTTTCCTGGCGGGCGGCGCCCGGGTGATCACCTCGGCGCGCTCGAACCCTGATCCCCTCGACGGGGTCGAGTTTGTCGAGGGTGACTTGACGACCGCCCAGGGCGGGGAAGCCTTGGCCCAAGCGGCGCTCGAGCGGCTGGGCGGCATCGACATCGTCGCCCATGTGCTGGGCGGGTCCGCCGCGCCGGGCGGCGGTTTCGTCGCCCTGAAGGAAGAGCATTGGCTTTCCGAACTGAACCTGAACCTTCTGGCGGCGGTTCGGTTGGACCGGCTGCTGATCCCGCAGATGATCGAGCGGGGCGCGGGCGCAGTGGTGCACGTCACCTCCATCCAGTCGGTTTTGCCCCTGCCGGACGCGACCACGGCCTATGCCGCCGCCAAGGCCGCGCTGAGGACCTATAGCAAGTCCATCTCCAAGGAGCTTGGCCCCAAGGGCGTGCGGGTCAACACCGTCTCGCCAGGCTGGATCATGACCGGGGGCACGGACGTGTTTCTGAAACGCATACAGGCGGCCAACGGCGGCGCCCTGGAAGACGCGCGACAGCTGGTCCTCAAGGGCGCCTCGTCCAACTCCATGCCGGCATCCATGAAGCGCTGAATCCGAATGACCGCCGAGGTGTGCCTGAAATCGTGCGGCGAAACCTTGGCGATGCCTTCGTACCGAAGCGCCGCGCGCGCTTCCGGAGACATTTGCCGCGAAGCGATGTCTATGAGGCTGCCTAGCGAACTAAGGGCGAGCGGATGGCCTTCGGCTGAGGAGAACAGAAAGGCGTGATCCACATCACTTCGGTACTGGCTCGCGTATGTGTCAATCGCGACCGCTAAGGTCTGTGAAACGGGCAACTGGCGAACAGCATGTCGGTTCTTTAGCGCAGGTTTACGGGACCGTACGTCTGAGGTTCGTTCGGCTGGACAGACATCAAGCCAATGGCGGACTTCCCCGACGCTGGGATCGAACTGTTGCTTCAGTGAATCTACCGTCAGATTCAACACCTCGCCGCGGCGCAGACCGAGTTGCGTGAGAACTAGAAAAAGTACGAAATTTCGCCACCGATTGGACGGGGTTCGGAAAGGGTTGCGGTGAGAGGTCGGATCAAAGATTTCGTAGAGATCTTCGACTACTAGCCAAGGCAGTGAACGGCCCGGGTTAGAAGGGCGCCTGGGACGAATCCGCAACTGGGCATACCGTTGGCGCATGACCCTCAGACGTTGCTTCATTGCAAGGTCATCGACGCCAACCAAGTTTTCGAGAATGGTAAACGCGAAACCGCAGGCCAGCTGCCAGTGGCGTAGATTCTGATCGGCTTGTCGGGCCAGCAGGCTACTTGAGAGGACGCGTTCAATCTCCGGGAAATCTGGCGCTAACAACACGGCGTCTAGATCAACACTCGGCACCAGCGCGGCCGCTTGCATGTAGAGACTATTCGCAGCGCTGGCGTATCGGTTACGAGTTGTTGGGGCGAGATGGCCGTTCAGCAAGTCGATCCATATCGTCGAGCAGTATCGAGGTAATCCGTGATGATCGGCACAGAATGGACCCGTGAGGGTCGCGGGAAGATCGAGATGCATCAAGGAAAGACATGCTGGCAAGGTAGCCGGCATGTCCCGTAAGGCAGAGTTTGAATCAAGCGAAAAGCGGTGGATGCGGACCGCTTAAAGCCCCGCTGCTGCGCGTTTTGATAGCTGCGCTGCGGGGCTTTGCGCTCCGGGGCAAGCTAGCTCTGCAACACTTTCAAACTTGGGCGGCCTTCTCATAATATATCTTAGGCGATAAAGCGAATGCGTCGGTCAAGGTCGTAAACGGCTGTGGCGTTTTACAATTCACCGCCGTTTCGATTGTTTTCCGAATCTGGGTCAGAATTGATTTCCACCCTCGGCTCATAATTGATGTCTGAACGACAAACGGCAGCGTTGGGCGCATCCTCTAATCGTCTTCCATCCTCCTCGAACTTGGAGAGTGACACGATGATTTTGAAAGCAGTCGTCATAATCCTTATCGTAATCGCTGGCGGCTTCGTGCTGCTAGTTTTGCTAGGCCTGCTGCTGAAGGAAACGCAGCTCCAACCCAGGGACGACAACCCTCGCAGGAGAACCGATAGTTCTGGCGAGGCTGTGGCCTCAACCGCAACGATCGCCGCTACATCCAGCGACGCCGGCACATCGTGTGGAAGCAGCGGGAGTGACGGTAGCTGCAGTTCGGATAGCAGCAGTTCGAGTTCAAGCAGCTCCGACTAAACCTACCCTCATTCGATCCGGATCCGCTCGATAGCGTCCTGGATAATGCGGTCATTGCGGCGGTCATAGAGCTTGGTCGTACGAGGGCTGGAGTGGTTCGCCATTTTCTGGGCCATCTCCAGACTGCTCTCGTTGAGCAAGAACGTGGTGATCCCTGTGCCGCGAAACGAGTGATTGCCGATCCGCGCCACGATGCCCGCTGTGACCGCCCTCCTCCTGATCATCGTCGTGTAAGCGTCGTGCCTTGAGATGCGATGTCCGGTGAGCAAACCGGTGCGCCAGCGTGAGCTTTGAAAGAGCGGAGCCTTGGCCTGGTCGCGATGGCCGGCGCGCTCAAGATAGGCATCGAGATGATCGAGCAGTTATGGTGGATCGGGAGTTCCTGGACCTTGCCGCGTTTTTCACGAAGTCGAACCGGCCTGCAGCCTGCACAAGATCTTCGACGTCCATTCCGACCGCCGCCGACACCCGCGCAAAACTATAGGTCATCGATGCGATCAATGTGCGGTACGAATGAATTCTAGAAGACGCTGCGTTTCGCTTGCAGAAAGGATGGGCGTCTTGCCTAGCACCATTTCATGGGTTGGGCCGCGGACTGCATAAGCCGGGTTGCCATCCATGACACGAGATCGGACCAGCCAAGCGAAGAGCCCCTAACGAAACCGAGAACCCTGAAACCAGCACAGTGCCCTTGGGACCTAACCCAAGAGTAATCGCCGTTCGCCGCCGGTAAGAGTTAGCCGCAATCATTCCCGGATGTCGCAGATGCGCCAGAAAGAGATATTGGCGTCTAGCCCGAAACCGGACTTTCATCCGTGCTGCCCATCTGGTTGGCAACCGACCCATACCAGCCTGAAGTGCCATCCCTGCCCAAGTCAGCTGGATGGCGCGATCACCAGTGTTGACGAGCAGATCACCAGGCCCTTGGAGCCACGGGTCATCGCCACACAGAGGTGGGCGGCGTCTGCGGTTTAGAGTTCCGGCGGGTTAGGTACGTCGTCGCCGGAGGCAGTCCAGCTGATAGCCCCAACGGCGGTTTAGGGTAGCAGCACCGATCTTCCGATCGGCAACCTTCCTTCAGACGTGTCGTTGTCAGAGCCTCCCCTACGGCCGCAACCGCGATCGTCATTCCGCAATCGAGATCAGAAGGATCGCCATGCCGGTCATCGTCGTCACAGGCGCTAGCGCCGGCATCGGTCTCGCGATTGCCGAGCGGTTCGCCCAAGCCGGATGGCAGGTGGTGGTAATCGCCAGGCAGGCTGAACGCCTTTCCAAAGCCGTCGAACAGCTGAAGCGTTCGGGACACCGAGTGATCGGCATGGCGGGCGATGTGTCCGATCCGGCCTTCGTCGAGCAGGCGGGGCGCGATGTCGTGGACGCTTTCGGCGGCATCGATGTTTGGGTCAACAACGCCATGTCCACGGTCATCGGGCGCGATGAAGATCTGACCGACGCCGACTACCGACGCGTCGTCGAGACGACCTATCTGTCTCAGGTCTACGGAACACGCGCGGCGCTTCGTGTCATGCGGCCGGCGGACAAAGGGGCGGTGATCCAGATTTCCTCGGGACTGGCGCTGCGCCCCGCCCCGCTGCAGGCTGCCTATTGCGGCGCCAAGGCGGCCGTTGACGGGTTCACCGAGGCTGTCCGGGCTGAACTGATCGCCTCGGCTTCCAACGTCACCCTGACCACCGTCTATCTGCCGGCCGTCAACACGCCCCAGCCTTTGTGGTCACGCAACCGGACCGACCGAGCGCAGGTCATTCCAGATCCCCTTTTCGATCCGCGCTTATGTGCAGACGCCGTCTGGTCGGCCGTGCAGCGGCCCAGCCGCAAGGTCTTCGTGGGTCGCACGACATGGCTGATGGCGCTGGCGCAACAGTTCGCGCCGACACTGGCGGATCGCCAAGCTTCCAAGATGATCACAGCGCAGCAGGGCGACCCGCAACTGCCGCGTCTCGGCAATCTCGACCGCCCTGAGGAAGGCCCAGCGGCGATCGACGGTCTGGACACCGAACGGGTCGTCAGACCGTGGATCGGCTTCGTGTCCAGCCGCCAGATCGCGGCGATCAAGATCGCGGCGGTCGGTGTCCTAGCCGGCCTTGCGGTGACGGCGGGCTTTGCGATCGGATCGTCCAAACGATGATAGAGACGGCCTTCACGCCCCATCCAGCGCGCTCGTCGCAGACGCTCCGTCCCGACGGCTACGTCGCCCTCGAAGACTATGGCGTTCTGGGCGAAGGCCGGACCGTGGCGCTTTCAGCGCTGGATGGCGGCATTGACTGGTGGTGCGTGCCGGCGATCGATGCGCCGCCGCTTTTCGACCGCCTGCTGGATCCGGAGGGCGGCCGGTTTTCGATCACGCCGACCGAGGTCTTCACGGCGACCCGCCGCTATCGCCCCGACAGCAATGTGCTGGAGACCGAGTTCGCCACCGCCACCGGCCGCGCGCGCCTGACCGAAAGCCTGAACAGCGGCACGGCCGGCCGTTTGCCGTGGTGCGAACTGGCCCGCCGTATCGATGGCCTGGAGGGCGAGGTGACCTTCGCCCTGGACATGCGTTTGGGGCGTCGGGGCGACACGGCCAATCCGTATCATTCCAAGATCGGCGAACACACGGTCTTCCACGTCGAGCGGGTGCTTGGCCTGTTCGTCCACGATCCGCGCATCTCATGCGAATGGTCCGACGAGGGCATTGTCGGGACCATCGTTGTCGGCGCAGGCGAGCGGCGCACGGTGGCCATCGTCGCCGGGCGGGACGAGCCGCTGGTCGTACCGTCCATCGAAGAGATCGACGCCCGCATCGACCTGTCGGATCAGGAATGGCGGGACTGGGCGGCGCGTCTGAACTGTCCCGGCCTGTATCGCGACGACTTCATTCGCAGCGCCCTGGCGTTGAAGTTGCTGCTGTACTCCCCGTCGGGCGCCATCGCCGCGGCGGCCACGACCTCCCTGCCCGAGCGTCTGGGCGGCGACAAGAACTGGGACTATCGCTACGCCTGGCTGCGCGACGCCGGCTATACGATCGAGGCCTTCCTGGCGGCCGGCGCCCAGGCGGAGGCCAAGGCCGCCTTCAGTTGGCTGCTGATGCAGCTGAAGCGCCATGGCGCCAAGGTCTGCTATAGCCTGGACGGCGCGCTCGTGCCGCCGGAAACGCACTGGGATATGCCGGGCTATCAAGGCTCACGTCCGGTCGTCACCGGAAACCGGGCTGCAGAACAGGCCCAACACGGCGTGTTCGGCGACATTTTCGAGACCGCCTCACGCTTCGTCGGCTGCGGCAACATCCTCGACAGCGCCAGCGCCCAGCAGTTGTCGGAACTGGCGGATCAGTGCGCCGACGCCTGGCGACAGCCGGACGCGGGCATGTGGGAGCTGGAGGATCAGCAGCACTACACCATGTCCAAGATCAGCTGCTGGCAGGCCCTGGCCCGCGCCGTCGAACTGGCGGACGCGGGGCAACTGCCGACGACGTGCCGGGACCGCTGGCGGCGCGAGCGCGACCGGATTTTCGACTGGGTCGAGACGCATTGCTGGTCCGAAGGCCTTCAGGCCTTCGTCATGTATCCGGGTAGCGACAAGCTGGACGCCGCCCTGGCCCTGGCCGTGCGGTTCCGGTTCGATGGCGAAGAGCGGCTGCGCGCAACCCTTGACGCGCTGGATCGCCATCTCGGCGCCGGCGTCTTCCACTATCGCTATTCCGGCATGCAGGCCGAGGAAGGGTGCTTCATCGCCTGTTCCTTCTGGATCGCCGAAGCCTGGGCGACGCTCGGCGAACCGGACAAGGCCCGCGCCCGCATCGACAGCCTGCGCGAAGCCCTCAGCGGCCGCTGGGGCATGCTGACCGAGATGATCGATCCGAACACCGGCGCCTACCTCGGCAACATGCCGCAGGGGCTCAGCCACCTCGCGCATCTGACCGCCCTGACCGCCATCGGCAAGGCGCAGACCACTTCCCCCCAGCCCGAAACGGAGACGTTCCATGACTGATCGACTGACCCTTCAGGATCCGCGCGAGCAATATCCAAAGCCGCCCTTCCCGCGCCAACCGCAGCCGGTGCCCGGCGAAGCGCGCGAGATGGACCCCAAGCCCGATCATGGCGAGGACAGCTATCAGGGTTCCGGCAAGCTGAAAGGACGCAAGGCCCTGATCACCGGCGCGGACAGCGGCATCGGCCGGGCGGCCGCCATCGCCTATGCCCGGGAAGGCGCCGATGTGGCCCTCTCCTATCTGCCGTCCGAGCGCAAGGACGCCGCCGAAGTCATCGCGCTGATCGAGGCTGAAGGCCGCAAGGCCATCGACCTGCCCGGCGACATCACCGATGAAAACTGGTGCCGACAAATGGTCGAACAGGCCGTGTCGGAGCTGGGCGGACTAGACATCCTGGTCATCAACGCCGGCCGCCAACAGTATCGTGAGGACATCTCGCAGGTGACGTCGGAAGACTTCGACAAGACCTTGAAGACCAACCTCTACGCCATGCACTGGATCGCCCAGGCGGCCGTCCCGCATCTGCCGGCGGGCGCCTCGGTCATCACCACCGCCTCGATCCAGGCCTATGAGCCCTCGGCCATCCTGCTGGACTATGCCACCACCAAGGCCGGGATCGTCGCCTACACCAAGGCCCTGTCCAAGCAGCTGATCGAAAAGGGCATACGCGCCAATGTCGTGGCGCCCGGCCCCTTCTGGACGCCGTTGCAGTCGTCCGGCGGACAGCCGCAGGACGCCGTGATGAAGTTCGGCGAACAGGTGCCGCTGGGTCGTCCGGGCCAGCCTGTCGAGATCGCTCCGGTCTATGTCCTGCTGGCCTCGCAGGAAGGCAGCTACATCACCGGCGAAGTGTTCGGCGTCACCGGCGGCATGGGCGTCGCCTGACAAGACAAGACCGGCGGCGGGATCGTCCCGCCGCCGGTCTCTCTCTTTCTCGGCCCTACGACTAGCCGGCGATGGTGGCGACCGAGCCGGAATCCACCCGGATGCCTGCGCCGTTGATAAAGCTGGCGCGTTCAGAACACAGGAAGGCGACGGCCGCCGCCACCTCCTCCGGCTTGCCCCTGCGATCCAGGGTCATGCCGGGGCGTTCTTCCTTCAGGAAGCTCTTGATCGCCTCCTCGAAGGTTTCGCCGCGTTCCTCGGCGCGCTTCTTCATCATGGCGTCGGTCATCGGGGTGGCGATGAAGGCGGGCGAGACCGTGTTCACCAGCACATTGTCGCAGCCGTAGGCCTTGGACAGACCCTTCGCCAGGCTGAGAATGCCGGCCTTCGAGGCGCAATAGGCCAGTTCATCGATATAGGGCTGCACCGCATCCTCCGACGCGAACAGGACGATACGGCCCCAGCCCGAGCGGCGCATGGCCGGAATGGCCTGGCGGCACATCCGCACCGCGCCCATCAGATTGATGTCGAGCGTCTCCAGCCAACCGGCGTCATCAACATCCAGGAAATCGCCGGTCGCGCCGGTCACGCCCGCTGCGTTCACATAGATATCCGGATCGCCCATGCGGTCTCGGACCTCCGACCACAGCCGTTCGACATCGTCGGCCTTGGTCACGTCGCCGGTCACGCCGATGCATTCGCCCAGGGCGGAAAGCTCCTGGACGGCTTCATCCAGCGTGCCGTCCGGCTTGTCGGTCAAGGCGACCCGTACGCCGGCTTCCAGCAGCAGCCGCGCCGTCTCCTTGCCCATGCCGGAATCGGCGCCGGAAATGAGGGCGATACGCCCCTTGATCCCGAGGTCCATCATAAATCTCCTGTTCGTTGACGTTCGAGGAAGCGATCGGCCGTGCGCAGGGCTACGGCCATGAGGGTCAAGGCCGGGTTGGCCGAAAGCGCGCTGGGGAAGACGGAGTTGTCGCAGACGTACAGATTGTCGATCTCGACGCTGCACCCGTCGCCATCGACGACCGCCCCGTCGGCCTTGTCTCCCATCCGGCAGCCGCCGATGGTGTGCGCCGACCGGGCCAACGCGAAGATGTCCTCGGCGCCGGCGGCGGTCCAAATCTGCGTCATGATGCGCCGGGCATGGGCGTCCAGACGCCGCTCGTTTTCGCCATAGCTGAAGTCGATCCGCGCCTTGCGCAGCCCGACGGCATCGACCTCATCGGACAAGGTCAAGCGATTGTCGTCGTTCGGCAGACACTCTCCATTGATGCCGATCCCGGCGAGCCGGCGATAGTTGCGCAGCGTATCCACCAGCGGCGCGCCCCACAGGCCCGCGCCGCGCGCGAACCCGCCCGCCAGGGTGACCGGCATGACGCCAAGGCTTTGGATCAGGTAGCCGCCGGCGAAGTTCGCGTCCGACGGACGCACCATTTCTTCACTGATCAGGGAAGAGGGATAGCCGCGGTTCATCGACATGTCGGCGTCGAACCGGCCCCAGACCTGGGTCGCCACATGGGTCATGAAGTTGCGGCCGACCTCGCCGCCGGCGTTGCCTAATCCCCAGTTCAGCAGCAGGCGCGGCGTCTCGACACCGCCCGCACAAAGAAACAGCGCTCGA
>NZ_JAELUF010000330.1 GCF_016429195.1 Brevundimonas sp. ASV9 | reverse complement strand
GTATATCGCAAGCATTCTCATCGACTCTGGAAGCAACACTACATATGGCGTCACCAAGTAAAGAGAAAAGTATGAGAATGCAATGAGACGGAAGAGTTGAAGGGATCCGAGACGTCTCGTAACTGGCGCGACAACCAAATAATTCGAAAACAGAGAGTATAGACCCTGAACGGACATGATGACGCCAATTGTCTTTGTGTCAAGGCCGAAGCCGTCCACAAACTTAAAGGGGAGGTCAAGCACGCGATGCTTAGGAGGTGATGTACTGAGGAACACTGGAAACAACTGATCGAATGTCATAGTATGGCTGGCAAAAACCCGTCAGCATTGCTTCACACTAAATCACGAAAGCACTTACAAGGCTAGAATACCGTAGGACATAATGTTCATGATCACAGGCTTTGTGAAGATTTTCATCTCCTTAGCTGCCACCGGCTGAACGTCGACATTACCTGGCCTGTCTCTTATACACA
>NZ_JAELUF010000329.1 GCF_016429195.1 Brevundimonas sp. ASV9 | reverse complement strand
ACCTAATTCACCGACTGACGTTAGCACCAACCCCTGTGCATGACTTCATTCTTGGCTTCATGGGCTTCATGTTCATTCGTCGTATTATAATCTAATGAGACTCTTATAGCCCGCTTCTCAATTTTTGCAATTGACTAATAAGCCCAAATCCACCCGGCGGTGGCGGCTTTGCCTCTTCAGAGGCCGCCGTTGTCTCAGTACGCCTGCTACCATCAGGCTTTCCAGCCTCCCTCTCTTTGACAAGCTCAACATGCATGTACTCAACCATATAGGCAAGGCTTTAGATAAATTTGTTTATTCCCTTTTCCTCTGAAGTGCCTTTCCATATTTTGGTAAGCTCCTTGAGATTCTCGATTCTGTTGGCTGCTTGCTCAATGCCAGCTACAGGGTCGTCCCTGCGACGAAGCATCTCGGCAATGTCTTCTCTGAGTTTCTTCAAAGTTTGTTGGCCTTTTTCTTCTGAGCTTTGCTGAT
>NZ_JAELUF010000328.1 GCF_016429195.1 Brevundimonas sp. ASV9 | reverse complement strand
GTGCAAGAACCGTCGCTTCGCGGTTCATCGGCGTGCCTGATGTTGAGGCTCGTGGTGCAAGAGATACCACCATGGCGGCAAAATGGCCGCCTCCTATCATGCACAGAAAGATGTGCGGACCCTTGTATGCCACCTCGGGTAAGGTTCCATCTTTGGCAGGATGCGGAATCTTTACAGGCTGTAATTGCTTCTTGCGAACTTCTTCCTCAAGGTTGGGGTTTCGCAGTTGCTCCGCTGTAAAAATTGCTCTATAGATACCAAAATAATTATTTTCCGGCAGAAGCGGCGTGCGGAACCATATTACCGACGACTTTGCCGGCTTGGCGACCTGTGGTGGTGA
Organism: Brevundimonas sp. ASV9; assembly: GCF_016429195.1. GTDB lineage: Bacteria > Pseudomonadota > Alphaproteobacteria > Caulobacterales > Caulobacteraceae > Brevundimonas. Next base: position 134 of record NZ_JAELUF010000328.1, on the reverse strand, counting down.
CTCGTCGTCGTTTCCACCGCTATTCTGCTTATCCGCAATCTTGGCCTGTCGCTTCAGCAGCGCGGTAAGAGTCGTCTCGTCGCGGCCCGTGTCGTCTTCGTCTTCGTCTTCGTCGGAAGAGTCGGAGCCGGAGC
>NZ_JAELUF010000327.1 GCF_016429195.1 Brevundimonas sp. ASV9 | reverse complement strand
GATACAAAATGTAAGGCTGCAGATTTGGTTTTCAAATTACAGTATATATTATGTGAAGTAAAGTAAATCTCTGTTTTAAAGGTTGATTTTAATACCATGCTTACGGTAGTGTCTATACCATTACTGGTCGCCTAAATGCTTACATGTATCCCTTATCCGAAACGCCAAAACACCGTTCCAATAAACTCCAATAATTCCATAAGAGCAACCAGCCTCTCTCACCTTCTTTTTTTATCGTCTATCCTGGCCAGGAGGAGGAGGCGGTCCACCAGACGGGTATCCAGGCGGCGGGAAGTTGCCGTGCTGATGACCACCGCCGGGGGGCGGCGGCATGCCAGGGAAGTTTGGCGGCAGCCCTCCTGAGGCGCCAGGAGGCGGGAAAGGCAGACCACCTGGTGGAGGAGGGAAGGGTAGACCGCCTGGAGGAGGCATTGGGAGACCGTTTGGACCGGGTGGGAAAGGAGGCATGGGAGG
>NZ_JAELUF010000326.1 GCF_016429195.1 Brevundimonas sp. ASV9 | reverse complement strand
GGGTATTTGTACGTGGACTAAATGGAAAGGAGAGGTAGTGGTTGTTTCGTCTCCAATTTTGGACCTTGAAACGGCCTGTGTTGCTGGTGATGCTGCAATAGTGTTTGTAGTATTAAGCTACGTATTGGGCTGAGCTAGGGACAGCTGTCGTCGTAATGGCGTATCGCTCCACGGCTTTTGGTGGCTGCGGCCGTTGGACCGACATTTAGCCGCCAGCAAAGGAACACGACGAACTGGCACCCAGGCAGGCAGATAATTGCAAGTACCCCCGAGATGTAGAGTTCAATTGTTTTAGATGACATTCTTGTTGGCTTTGAAATCGCCAAAATTTTTTTTCATTTTGTACAGTACAGTCACGACATTGCACAGGGATAGAATACGGTGTTTTGGTAACTTTGAAAAAAATAATTTTCATTCGGCAGTCTAGAATGCCTTGCCTCGACAACGGATGCTACTTTAGGAACTACATGAAAC
>NZ_JAELUF010000325.1 GCF_016429195.1 Brevundimonas sp. ASV9 | reverse complement strand
CTCTAGTTTGATTTGATCACGTACACTAATCTTTTTAACAGCACGAGCCCTTTATGTGTACCAGGCAGCCATTCCAGAAGAGCTCGGCTTCGGAAAGGGGGATCTCCTCGCTGTTTTACGCCACCAGGATGACGGATGGTGGGAGGCACTGGTTCACGGCGGCAACGGCCGCGTTGGGCTGGTCCCAAGCAACTATCTTCAGCCTTGTTAAAGTAATTTAACAAGATGATGAGGTGAATTAAGTTGTACATGGAACAACTATGTAATAAGTGGGGAATCTGATGAAATTGAGATTGAGCTAGTATTATTTGTAAATGTATAACTTGCTCTCGGTTAGTTAGGAAAGATTGTATTTAGATGAATTTGCATATTTTTGGCCTATATCAAATTGGGCGATAATTATATTGGGACTTTCAACCAGTGACAGCATATCGTACAAAAATGAGAGGAGTAAATTTTGGCTGCATTTACGGA
>NZ_JAELUF010000324.1 GCF_016429195.1 Brevundimonas sp. ASV9 | reverse complement strand
GAGGAGGGCCAGCAGCGCGGCAACACGTAGTGGAAGCACTCAGTTTCAGTCAAAACATACTGCCAAGCCAAAATCGGTACACACATCGGACGAGTTTCTGCATGACTTTCTGAACCCGTCCTTTGATCCCGTCAAATATCTCAACGCAAATCTGCCGCCGCTCGCTCCCAAGTCAGGGTTCAGCCAGCAGTCAGGTGCTGTGCCGCTTGCAGATCTTTCCAAGGAGACTAATGGGCTGCTGTCGCAGCTCAACGCCCAGACTACAAGGCTGTCCACGACGCTGACGCAGCTGACGGATGATATCTTGAGAAGCGGGAGCAGGCTTGCATACGAGGTGGAACTACTGCGGGGCGAAACACTGAGTCTTAGTGAAGCGCTGAATGAGACTCTTCTGGAGGATATCAAGACGTTTGTGCCCGGTGGTCTTGACGCCACCGCAGGGGAGAAAAGGCGACCGTAAACAACAGAAAATGAC
>NZ_JAELUF010000323.1 GCF_016429195.1 Brevundimonas sp. ASV9 | reverse complement strand
GGCCTGCATGCTCATGCCGTGGTGAACAAACGCTGGGCGACTCCGAAGATATATTTTGCTCCAGTAGGCTGGCGCTCTCTTCCATGTCTGTGGTACATTTTGCGCAAAACGCGTGGCCACAGGAAAAGCACGGCTCTTGTGGAGAGAGGACCTTTCCACAGGCATGACAAACGTGTGTCTCAAGTCCATCTCCAGGTCCGTCGGCATTGAGGTTGGTTCTTGCCGCGTCGTCAAATACGTCGACTTCTGCGAGCCGCCGCTCCTTGGGAGTCCACCCGGTAATTGAAGGACAGGTTCGAATTCGAAAATACACGGGGCCTCGGTCGTATGATGCAATGTTGTCGCAGCTCTTTGCCATTCGCGGAGCCTTGAGTTGAAGGTTCCGCTTGTTCTCCCACTTCTGTGAGCGAGACCTGTCGAGCTTGTGCTGTCCCGCGGTATGCCAAGTCGCGGTCACCAGCTGCGTGTCTAGTGA
>NZ_JAELUF010000032.1 GCF_016429195.1 Brevundimonas sp. ASV9 | reverse complement strand
TCACCGACCAGATAGGCGGCGTTCGCCTCGCGCATCGCCTTTGCGACACGGGGCGAAGACAGGGCCGCGCGTTCGTTGATCTTGCACGTCACGCACCAGTCGGCGGTCAGATTGACCAGCACGGGGCGTCCCGACGCGGTCGCTGCATTCACCGCCGCCGCCGACCAGGGCTGGGCCGCCAGCGGGCCGCTGTCGCCTTGCGGCGCGGCGTCCGCACTCCGCGCCGCACCCGCTGCAACGCCTGCCAGGCCCAGCGCCAGAACGCCGACGACGACCGCGCAGATCGTGGTCAGGATCGGCCGTTCATCACGCTGGCGCGCCGCTTGCGCCAGGCCTGTCAGCCAGGCCGCCAGGGCCAGCAGCAGCGCCGCCGTCAGCAGCAGGCCCAGGGCGTCAACGCCGCCTTGCCGCGTGAACACCCACAGCAGCCACAGCGCCGCGCCATACATGGGAAAGGCCAGCAGACCCTTCAGACGCTCCATCCAGACGCCCGGTCGTGGCAGACGCGACAGCACACCGGGCGACAGGCTGACCGCCAGATAGGGCAGGGCCAGACCCAGCCCCAGCATCAGGAACACGGCCAGCGCCATCGGCCAGGGCAGGACCAGGGCCGCCCCGAGCGCTGCGGCCATGAAGGGCGCGGTGCAGGGCGCTGCGACCACCACGGCCAGAACGCCGGTGAAGAAGGCGCCCGCCGAACCGGGCAGGCGCGACAGGGGGCCGGACCCCGCGTTCTGCAATCCGGCGCCGACATGGAAGACGCCCGATAGGTTCAGCCCGACCAGCAGCATGACCAGGGCCAGGGCCGCGACCACGCCCGGCGACTGAAGCTGGAACCCCCAGCCGATCGCCTGACCCGCCGCCCTCAGCGCCAGCAGGGCGCCGGCCAGAACCATAAAGCTGACCAGCACCCCGGCGGTGAAGGCCAGGCCGTCGCGCTGGGCCCGCGCCGGATCATGCGCCGCCGCCGACAGCGACGCCGCCTTCATCGCCAGAACCGGGAAGACGCACGGCATCAGGTTCAGCACCAGCCCGCCCAGCAGCGCCAGGCCCAGCGCCTGAAGAAAGACCCAAGCGCCGGTCTTCGCCGCAGTCTCGGCGGCGTCCAGCGGCTTCAGCGCCGCGCCGCCTTGGGCGCCCGCCAGAGGCGCGCCCGGCTCCGCCGTGATCTCCCACGCGCCCTTGTCGGTCGCCAGGACGCCGCTGAGCGCCGTCTGCGTGGCATCCTTGCCGGGCGCCAGCGTCAGGGTAAGGCCGTTGGGCCCCCGCTGGCCCGACTGGGCCGCCGCATGGTCGATGCGCCCGCCGTCGAAAGGATAGAAATAGACCTGGCCGATGTCGGCGCCCGCCTGGTCGCCAGATAGCGGCCCGCCCGTCGCGGTCAGGATCAGCTGGCCGCCCTGACGCGTGACGCGCGCCTCGATCCCGGCCGGGCGTGGCGCGGTTTCGACCAGCCGCTCGATCTCCTCACCCCAGGGTTTGGCAAGGGGCGCTGCGCCCTCGCGCACCGGCAGGGCCAGCGACAGGGTCATCGGCTCGGGCACGCACATCTGGTCGCTGCACACCAGGAACAGCACGTCCGTCGTCAGGGTCAGCACTTCGCCCGGCCGCGCCGTCGGCGGCACATGGATCGGCACGGGCAAGAGCACCGCGCCCGAATAGCCATAGTTCATCAGGCTCATCAGCCGCTGGCGGCTGGGCAGGGGCCACAGGATCGGATCGGCGCTCACCCCGGCGGGCAGGGTCCAGATCAGGCTGGTCGCCCCTCCGCTGTCGCCCGGATTGCGCCAATAGGTGTGCCAGCCGGGCGCGATCTTCTGGCGCACCGCCACCACGGTCGTCGAACCGGGCGCGACCCATTGCGACATCGGGACCAGTTCGGCCTCGATCCGCTCGGTCCGCTGCGGCCCGAAGGCGACGACGCCCGTTGGCTGGCTCTGCACCGGCTGGGCGACGGCCGCTGAATCGCCCGTCAAACTGAACAGCAGGCCGAGGAGAAGGGCGAAGAGGCGCAAACACGTGTTCCGGCAGGCGAGGGGAGCGCCGCAACCTAATGCGTCACGCGTCCCCGCGCCATCGCTGCGCCCGCCCCCGCGTCGATCAGCGCGGATAGGCCTCGTAGATCACTTCCGCGCGGCGCCGCAGCGGTTCGTCATTGCCCGATGCCGTCGTGGCGCCCGCATCGCCCGCGGCGTTCAGCTCGAAGATCGGCGCCGGCATGCCCGCCTGGGTCAGCGCCTCGACCACCGTGCGGGCGCGCCGCTGCGACAGGTTCAGATTGGCTTCGGGCGTTCCCGTGGCGTCGGCCAGGCCCACCACGCGCACCTTGCGCACGTCGCAATCCTTGGCCTTCGTGGCCGCCGCCTTCAGCACCATCGCCGCGGGCTCGGTCAGCCGCGCCTGATTCTCCAGGAAGTAGATATCGAAACGCCCCGGCGCGCACAGCGATTCGCCCACCACCAGCGCCTCGCGCTTGGGCATCGGCGCGCACGCCGCCAGCACACCCACGGCTGCTACAGCCAGACCCATCGATCGCTTCATCTCAGCCCTCCTCCGGCTCGGCCGGCCCATTACGCAAAAGAGGCGGCCCGTCGTCCGACAGGCCGCCTCTTCAACCTAACGCCGGTCGCGGACCTTCGCGACCGGCATTTGATCACTGATCAATAACGGCGCTGACCGTTGTCCCAGTAGCATTCGTCCTGGCGATTATCGTAGCAGTAGTAGTAGCGGCCTTGATTGTCGCGGTAGCGCTGCTGGTTGTTGCGGTCCTGGTTGGAGCCGCGGATGGCGCCGGCCGTGCCGCCCAGGGCGCCGCCGATCAGAGCGCCGGTTGCAGCGTTGCCGCCGCCGACGTTGTTGCCGATGATGGCGCCGGCGACGGCGCCCAGGCCGGCGCCGATGGCGCCTTGGCGGACGGTTTCGTTCGAGCCGTTGTTATAGCCGTACGGGTCGCTGGCGCAGGCCGAAGCCAGCAGGCCGGCGCCGGCAATCGCGATAATCGCCTTTTTCATGATGAATTCCTTTGTCCCTGGGTGTTGGCCCCTGTGGGCAGCAAACGTGTCCTCGCGGCATAGGTTCCGCGTCGGCAGACTGCATCCGCAACTATGGTGACGCTTGGGCGGAACGACGGCGCCTGCGGGGCGTTCGGCCGCCATGACCGATGTCGCCCACCCCCCCTCCGATGCAGACGACAAAACTGCGTTGACGCCCCATGCCCAGATCCGGCACGCCGTGATGCTGGTCAATCCGCTGTCCGGAAGCGTGGGGCCCCGCGCCGCCGGCGAGGCCGAAGCCCTGTTGGGGCAGTATGACCTCAAGGCCGAGGTCGTGTCGTTTGAAGGGGGCGACTTCGACCAGATCATCGCCGACGCCTTCGCCGCCAAGCCGGACGTCATTTTCGTTCTGGCCGGCGACGGCACGGCGCGCTCGGTGGCTTCGAAGGCCAAGCCTGACGGTCCGATGATCGCGCCCCTGCCCGGCGGTACGATGAACATGTTGCCCAAGGCGCTTTATGGCACCGCGGACTGGAAGCTGGCGCTGAAGCGGGCGCTGGAGGAGGGCGAGCCTCAGGCCGTATCGGGCGGCGAGGTTCAGGGCGAATACTTCTATTGCGCCGCCATTCTGGGATCGCCGGCGCTTTGGGCCCCGGCGCGCGAGGCGATGCGGACCGGCAAGATCAAGCTGGCCTGGCAATATGGCCGGCGCGCCCTGAAACGCGCCTTCTCCGGCCGTCTGCGCTTCACCCTCGATGGCGGCGAGAAACGCCGGACCGAGGCTCTGGTTCTGATCAGCCCGATGATCTCCAAGGCGATGGAGGATCCCATCGGACTGGAGGCCGCCGCCATGGACCCCAGCGACACGACCCAGGCCTTCCGCCTGGCTGCGACAGCCTTGTTCAGCGATTGGCGCCAGGATCCGGCCGTCTCGACCCGCCCTGCGAAACGGATCGAGGTGCGCGCCCGCTCGAAAATTCCGGCCGTGATCGACGGCGAGCCGCGGCTGCTCAAGCCCGAGGCCGTAATCCGTTTCGTGCCCAAGGCCTTCAAGGCGCTGGCCCCCAAACCGCCCTCGGCCGAGGACAGCATCTAGTGGGACGCGTTCTTCAGTTTTCCGACGTTCACTTTGGCTGCGAGCACAAGCGCGCCTGCGCGGCCGCTCTGGAATACGCCCACGCGACGCCCAACGATCTGGTGCTGATCACCGGCGACATCACGCAAAAAGGTTTCCCCGACGAGTTCAAGGCGGCGGGCGAATGGATGCGGGCCATGCCCGAGCCGCGCTTCGTCATCGTGGGCAATCATGACGTGCCCTATTGGGACGCCGTCGCGCGGGTCTTCCATCCCTGGCGCGCCTTCGAGACGGCGACAGGCTTTCCCGCCCACGATGGCCAGTTCCGCAGCGACACGGTCATGGTGCGCGGCGTCGTCACCGCGCGCGGCTGGCAGGCGCGGCCCAACTGGTCAAAGGGGGTCATCGACTTGGACCAGACGCGGCGTGCGGCCGAGGCCCTGCGTCAGGCGCCGATCGGCGCGCTGCGGATCCTGGCCTGTCACCATCCGCTGATCGAGATGGTCGGCACGCCGATGACCGGCGACGTCAAGCGCGGCGACGAGGCGGCCCTGATCTTCGCCGAGGCAGGCGTCGATCTGATCATGACGGGCCATGTCCATGTGCCGTTCGCCATGCCGATCCCGCTGGCGGACCGCTGCTCCTACGCCGTCGGATGCGGGACGCTGTCGCACCGCGAGCGCGGCGCGCCGCCTGGCTTCAACCAGATCGACTGGGACGCCAAGACCATCACCGTGACGGCCCTGGCCTGGGATGGAACGAGCTATCGCTCGCATCAGGTGTGGCGACTGCCGCGCCGTCAGGACACCCGCAAGGCGACCACCGCGCCCAGCCCGGTCGAGCCGGGCGCCTTGGAGAAGGCGGCGGTCTGAAGACCTCAGATCCGTCCCCCCTGCGAAGCGGGGAGACGGAGGGCTTCTTTGCCGCATTGCAGGCGCCGGTGGGATTTCAACAACCCCTCCACCGCTCCGCGGTCTCCCTCCCCACGCTGTGGGGAGGAGACTTTCTCGCCTAACGGAACGGCGGTTCGTCGAAGGCGCGTAGCTTGCGCGAGTGCAGCTTGGAGCCTTCGCTGCGCATCAGGTCGACCGCCTGGATGCCGATCTGCAGGTGTTCGGAGATCGAGCCTTCGTAGAAGCGGTTGGCCTGACCCGGCAGTTTGATCTCGCCGTGCAGCGGCTTGTCCGACACGCAAAGCAACGTCCCGTAGGGTACGCGGAAGCGATAGCCCTGGGCCGCGATGGTGGCGCTTTCCATGTCGATGGCGACGGCGCGGCTCTGGTTGAAGCGCAGGGCCGATTTGGAATAGCGCAGCTCCCAGTTCCGGTCGTCGGTGGTGACGACTGTCCCGGTGCGCAGGCGCAGCTTGACCTCGTCGCCGGGCATGCCGCTGACCGACTTGGTGGCGTCATACAGGGCGCGCTGAACCTCGGCGATCGAGGGGATCGGAATGTCGGGCGGCAGCACCGCGTCCAGCACGTGATCGTCGCGCAGATAGGCGTGGGCCAGGACATAGTCGCCGATGGTCTGGCTGGCGCGCAGGCCCCCGCAGTGGCCGATCATCAGCCAGACGTGCGGACGGGTGACCGCCAGGTGATCCGTGATCGTCTTGGCGTTGGACGGGCCGACGCCGATGTTGACCAGGGTCACGCCCTTATGGCCCGGCGCGGTCAGGTGATAGGCCGGCATCTGGTGCTTCTTCCAGGCCGTGTCGCTGATCGCCGCCTCGGGGTTGGGCGTATCGCGCGTGATCACCACGCCGCCGGCGCAGGACAGGGTCTGATACGGCGAGCCGGGCGTCCGAAGCTGCTCGATGGCCCAGCGCACGAACTCATCGACGTAGCGATTGTAGTTGGTGAACAGGACATAGGACTGAACGTCGTCCACCGGCGTGCCGGTGTAGTGTTTCAGCCGCGCCAGCGAGAAGTCGGTCCGCAGGCCGTCGAAGTGCGACAGGGGGAAGTCGCCGCCCATTTCGAACAGGCCGTCGGCGATCTCGTCGCCGATATGGGCCAGGTCCGTAGTGGGGAACCAGCGCGCCAGGGCGGCCGTCATCGACCGGTCCAGCGCGACCTCCAGCCCGTCGGTCACATAGGGGAAGGGGATCTCCTGGCGCGAGACGCCGACCTCGAAGGTCGCATTATATTCCTGCTCCAGCAGGCCCAGCTGTTCGGTCAGATAGGGGCGGAAAAGGTCCGGTCGCGTGACCGTGGTGGAATAGCTGCCCTGTCTCGACAGCCGGGCGTAGGCGCGCGGCTCCAGGTCCTGGGGGCGATCCCCGTCCCAGCGGATGCGAAGTTCGGGATAGGCGAACACCCCTTCGGCGCGTTTGACCGGATCGGGCCGCGCGCCGGTATTGACGAAATCCCGCACGGCGTCGCGCAGGTTGGTCACGGATTGGGTGTAGAGGGTTTCGAGGCGGTCCAGCGCCGCCTGTGCTGTCATCTGTTCTGTCATGACTTCCTCTAGCGAAGCTTCGCGGCTTTGGCGAGGCGCCGCCCGTTCAAACCCGATTTCGCTGCATTGCAGCAATTTATGACGGGCGTGCGGTTGCAGATCGGGGCGTGACGGCGCATCTGGCCCGGATGTCTTCTTCCCTTGCGTCAGCGCCCGCCAAGAAGGAGCTCGGCTTCGTCGAGTTCGTCTGCCTCATCGCCCTGATGATGGCGCTGAATGCGCTGGCGATCGATTCCATGCTGCCGGCCCTGCCGCATATCGGCGCCGACCTGAACGTGGCGACCGACAACGACCGACAATGGGTGGTGACGGCCTATCTGCTGGGCTTCGGCGGGGCGCAGCTGTTCTACGGCCCATTGGCGGATCGGTTCGGGCGAAAGCCCGTCCTGCTGTTCGGCGTCGGCGTCTATGTGATGTTCAGCCTGCTGGCGACCCTGGCGCCGACCTTCGAGACGCTGATCATGGCCCGCATCGGCCAGGGTCTGGGCAGCGCCTGCACCCGCGTGTTGGCCGTCTCCATCGTGCGCGACCGCTACGAGGGCCGCACCATGGCGCGGGTCATGTCGTTCAGCTTCCTGGTCTTCCTGGGCGTGCCGATCCTGGCGCCGTCGCTGGGACAACTGATCATGCTGGTCGGACCGTGGCGCTGGATCTTCGCGGGGCTGGGTCTGATCGGGGTCGGCCTGATCGTCTGGGCGTCGTTGCGCCTGCCCGAGACGCTGAAGCCCGAGGATCGGCTGCCGATCCAGGTCAAGCGTCTGACGGCGGCCTACAAGATCGCCCTGACCGACCGCACCGCCGTCGGCTACACCCTGGCCATGACGGCGATCACCGGGGCCCTGTTCGGCTTCATCAACTCGTCGCAGCAGATCTTCGCCGACGTCTTTCACGCCGAGGCGGCGTTTCCGGCGGTGTTCGCGCTGATCGCGGGCGGCATCGCCGTGGCCTCGATCGTCAATGCGCGTCTGGTGGTGAAGCTGGGTTCGCGCAAGATTTCGCACACCGCCCTGATCGGCTTCACCAGCATCGCGGCCATCCATGCGGTGGTGGCGATCAGCGGTCATGAATCGATCTGGACCTTTGCGGTGCTGCAGACCCTGACCATGTTCTGTTTCGGCCTGATCGCGGGCAATTTCGGATCGATGGCCATGGAGACGATGGGCAAGATCGCGGGCACGGCGGCCTCGATCCAGGGCTTCATCTCCACCATCGTCGGCTCTCTGCTGGGCTTTGCGGTGGGCCAGCAGTTCAACGGCACGACCATTCCGATGTCGGTCGGCTTCACCGTCTTTGGTTTGATCGCCCTCGGCTGGGTGCTGTTCGCCGAGCGGGGACGGCTGTTCCGGGCCCATCACGCGCCGGTCGCCGCCAAGGCTTGATCTTTTTCGCGTTTCCGCGCGTTCTCCGGGCCAATCGTCAAGATCAGCCCAGGAAAAACCTCGATGACGCTGAAAGCGCTCGGTCTCGTCTCCGCCCTCGCCCTGGCCGCCGCCATGGGTCTGAGCGCCTGCTCCACCACAACGGGAGGTTCGGCCATGACGCCGCCCGCCATCGCCCCGGCGCCCGGTCCCGAAGCGGTGGACGTCCATACCCACGCCCGGCCCGAGATCGCCCGCGTCGTCGATGTGGCCTTGGATCTGGCCGCCGACTTCAACGCCAAGACCCTGGCGGGCACGGCGACCCTGGACGTCCTGGCGATCCCGGGCGCCAACGAGATCGTGCTGGATATCCGCGACCTGGACATTCAGGACGTGCGCGACGCGGCGGGTCAGCCGCTGCGCTATGTCGTCGGCGACAATGACGCCGTATTGGGCCAGCCGCTGACGGTCTATTTCCCGGCCTTCGCCGCCAATGAGCGACGCAAGATCACCATCCGCTATTCGACCCGCCCGAACGCGGCGGCCCTGCAATGGCTGAGCCCCAGCCAGACGGCAGGCGGACAGAAGCCCTATCTGTTCAGCCAGGGCCAGGCGATCCTGACCCGCACCTGGGTGCCCACCCAGGACAGCCCCGGCATCCGCCAGACCTATTCGGCTCGCATCACCGCGCCCGAAGATCTGACGGTGGTCATGAGCGCCGATCATCTGACGCCCAACGGCGAGCGAGCCGCAAACGGCATGAAGACCTGGCGCTTCCGGATGGACAATCCGATCCCGCCCTATCTGATCGCGCTGGGCGTCGGCGACATTGCCTTTGCACCGTTCGACGGCCGCACCGGGGTCTGGACCGAGCCCAGCCGCCTGCGCGCCGCCCAGTGGGAGCTGGAGCCGACCGCCCAGATGGTGACGGCGGCCGAGAAGCTGTACGGCCCCTATCGCTGGGGCCGCTACGACCTTCTGGTCCTGCCGCCCTCCTTCCCGTTCGGCGGGATGGAGAATCCGAAGCTGACCTTCGCCACCCCGACCATCATCGCCGGCGATCGCTCGCTGGTGTCGCTGGTCGCGCACGAACTGGCGCACTCTTGGTCGGGCAATCTGGTCACCAACGCGACTTGGAACGACTTCTGGCTGAACGAGGGCTTCACCGTCTATTTCGAGAACCGGATCATGGAGTCGGTCTATGGTCATGACCGCGCCATGCAGGAGCAGGTGCTGGGCTGGGACAGCCTTCAGGACACGCTGAAGTCCCTGCCTGCGGCGGACACCCGCTTGCATCTGGACCTGAAGGGCCGCGACCCCGACGACGGCATGAACGACATCGCCTATGAGAAGGGCGCCCTGTTCCTGCGGACCATCGAACGCACCGTCGGGCGGGATCGGTTCGACGCCTGGCTGCGCGGCTATTTCGATCGCAACGCCTATCGCCCGATGACGACCGCCATGTTCCTGCAGGACATCCGCGACAATCTGATAAAGGGCGACGCAGCGCTGGAAAGCCAGTTGCAGATGGACGCCTGGGTCTATCAGCCCGGCCTGCCGTCCAACGCCGTCGCGCCGGTGTCCCACGCCTTCGAGCCGGTGGATGCGGCCGCCGTCGCCTTCTTCAAGGACAAGGGGCCGGCCTCGGCCATTCCGTGGGCGGACTGGAACACCCAGCAGCGGCAGCGCTTCCTGGGCTGGCGTCCCGAGGGTCTGCGGACAGGCGCCGACTGGCTGACGGACGCGCAGCTGGCCGATCTGGAGCGCACGCTGAACCTGGCGAACGAAGGCAACGCCGAACTGACCTTCGCCTGGCTGCAGATCGCCCTGGCCCATCGGTATCAGCCGTCGGTCGCCACGGCCGAGAAGTTCCTGACCAGCCAGGGCCGTCGCAAGTTCGTCCTGCCGCTGTTCCAGACCCTGTGGAACGAGGGCGAATGGGGCCGGGGCAATGCGCGACGCATCTACGCCGAGGCGCGGCCGCTCTACCACCCGGTCACCAGCGGTTCAGTCGATCAGCTGGTCGGACGGCCTTAAGGCTAGAGATCCACGACCGCCACGCCGGTTTCCGCCGACAGCCGTTCCGCCAGGACGGCGCGGTGGCAGCCGGCGTGGTCGGCCTCAAAGCACAGCAGGGCGACGGGTTTGTCGGCCGCCAGCGCCTTCAGCCGCTCGTACTCGATCTGCGCCTGGGGTTCAGCCAGGTGATCGGCGAAGATGGCGCGCATCTCGTCGACACGGCCCTTGCGCGCCGCGTCACGTCCCGCCTTGGGCGTGCCCAGCCCGCGCAGGTGGACATAGTCGATCCCTTCGGCCTTCAGGCTCTCGCCCAGGATCGTCTTGGAAAAGCCGGCGCGGCGGGACGCGGCGACCGCGCGGACATCGACCAGGGTCTGCACACCGGCCGTCTTCAGCCGCGCGATGACGTCGGCCTGGGTCGCGCCCTCGTAGCCAATGGTGAAAAGCTTCATCCGCTTCAGATGGGCGGCCGCACGTCGAACGCCAGCGTGACCGTGAAGGCCCGCGTTGCGGTGCGGCGCCCTATCGTCTATCCCGCCGAAACGGATTTCGACTGGAGCTTTCCCCATGGCTGACCTCGCCCCCGGCGTCGTGACCCTCTTCGGAGGTTCGGGCTTTATCGGGTCGCAGGCGGTGCGCGCCTTGGCGCGTCGCGGCTGGCGCATTCGGGTCGCCGTGCGCAACCCGGTCCTGGCGATCGAAATCCAGCCGCTGGGCGATCCCGGCCAGATCCAGTTCATGCGCTGCGATATCACCAACCCGGCGGATGTGGCGCAGGCCGTGCGCGGCGCGGACGCTGTCGTCAATCTGGTCGGCGTCCTGCATGACGCAGGCGGCAAGCGCGGCTTCGACGCCGTCCATACCGAGGCGGCCAAGACCATCGCCGAGGCCGCCAAGGCGGCGGGCGTTGAGCGCCTGGTCCAGATCTCGGCCATTGGCGCCGACGCCGCCAGCCCTTCGGCCTATGGTCGCACCAAGGCCCAGGCCGAGGCGGCCGTGCGCGCCGTCTATCCGGATGCGGTGATCCTGCGTCCGTCGCTGGTGTTCGGCGCGGGCGACGGCTTCCTGAACCGCTTCGCCGCCATGGCGACGATGGCGCCGGCCCTGCCTTTGATCGGCGGCGGCGAGACCCGGTTCCAGCCGGTCTATGTCGGCGATGTCGCCGAGGCCATCGCGCGCGGCGTGACCCGCGCGGACGCCGCCGGCCGCACCTATGAATTGGGCGGGCCGAGCCTCTATACCTTCCGCGAGGTGCTGGAGCTGGTGCGTCGTGAGACGGGCCGCGACCGGATGCTGGTTTCCGTGCCCTTCGTCGTCGCCAAGCCCCTGGGCTCGCTGCTGCAACTGAGCCGGTTCGTCGGCCTGACCCCGCCGCTGACGCGCGATCAGGTGCTGATGCTAGAGAAGGACAATGTGGTCGCCGCCGATGCGCTCGGCCTCAGCGATCTGGGCATCGACCATCCGGCCGGCATGGCGGCGATCGCCCCGTCCTATCTGTGGCGCTACCGCGTCGGCGGCCAGTTCGCCGAAGCGCCCGCCCACTAGAACCATCCCCTATGACGTCGTCGCCGGTCGCCATCGCGGCCGGCGGCGCCTTTTGTTCGGGAACAAAGAGTGCACAGCTTAAGGATGCCGGCCACGCGCCCCCAGTTCTCCTCGACCGATACGCCTGACCTGAACGACGCGCGGGCGCTGTTGGCGCGCGTCTGGGGTCACGCCGACTTCCGGGGGCTGCAGGGGCGGGTGGTCGAGCAAATCCTGTCGGGCGGCGATGTGCTGGCGGTCCTGCCGACCGGCGGCGGCAAGAGCGTCTGCTATCAGATCCCGGCCATCCTGCGCCCCGGACTGGGGCTGGTGGTGTCCCCCCTGATCGCCCTGATGACCGATCAGGTGGAGGCGTTGAAGCAGCAGGGCGTCGCGGCGGCGCGGCTGGATTCCGGCGTGTCGCTGGACGAGCGTTCGGCCATCTGGGCGGCCGCGCGGTCGGGGAACCTGGACCTGCTCTATGTCTCGCCCGAAGGCCTGGCGGCGGGCGCCATGATGGACCGGCTGGCGGAACTGCCGCTGAGCCTGATCGCCATCGACGAGGCCCACTGTGTGTCCCAGTGGGGTCACGACTTCCGCCCCGACTATCGCAACCTGGGTCTGCTGGCCGAGCGGTTCCCCGACGTGCCGCGCATCGCCGTCACCGCCACCGCCGACGCCCGCACCCGCGACGACATTCTGCGCTCGCTGCGGCTGGAAGAGGCGACGGTCTTCGTCGACAGCTTCGCGCGTCCGAACCTGCAACTTTCGGCCGAGCGTAAGGAGAGCGCTTCTCGGGCCAAGACCGACGCGCGGGTCATCGAACTGGTGCGCGAACGGCGGGGCAAGTCGGGCGTCGTCTATTGCGGCAGCCGCGACGGTTGCGACCGCGTGGCCCAGGCCCTGCGCGACGCCGGGACCAACGCCATCGCCTATCACGCCGGCATGGATACGAAAGAGCGCGACCGCCGGCTGGAGCGCTTCCTGGCCGAGGAGGGCGCCGTCATGGTCGCCACCATCGCCTTCGGCATGGGCGTCGACAAGGCCGACGTCCGCTTCGTCATCCACGCCGATCCGCCCGGTTCGCTGGAGGCCTATTGGCAGGAGATCGGGCGCGGCGGTCGCGACGGCGAACCGGCCGAGGGCATCACCCTGTATGGGCCGTCCGACATCGCCTGGTCCTTGCGTCGGCTGGATAGCCGCCCGATGGCCGAGGAGGTCAAATCGGTCCAGGTCAGGAAGACCCGCCAGCTGTTCGCCATGCTGGACGGCGCGGTCTGTCGGGCCCAGGCCGTGCGGCGATATTTCGGCGAGCATGACGCTCAGCCTTGCGGCGTCTGCGACATCTGCGGCGACCCGCCTCAGCTCTATGACGCGACCGTCCCGGCCCAGAAGGCGTTGGCGGCGGTGCAGCGGCTGGGCGGCCGGTTCGGGCGCAACCGCGTCGTCGATCACCTGACCGCCCGCACCAAGGACGTGCAGCCGTGGGAGCAGCAACTGTCCACCTGGGGCATCGGGCGCGAGATTTCGCTGAACAGCTGGCGCGAGATCGTCGACCATTTGCTGTTCGAAGGTCTGCTGGCCGAGGATCCCAACGACGGCAAGCCGCTGGTCGGGCTGGGCGATTCTGAGGCGGTGCGCGCCGTCTATCGCGGCGAGCGCCAGATCGAGGTGCGTCGCGCGCCTCTGAGGGCCGATACCGCTCCGCGCCGTCGTGACCGATCGGGCGAAGGGCGCAATGCGGCGCTGGAGACGATGGACGCGGACGTCCGCGCCCGGTTCGAGGCCTTGCGCGCCTGGCGCCGCGACCGCGCCTCGGAGCAGCACGTTCCGCCCTATGTCATCTTCCAGGACCGGACGCTGCTGGAGATCGCCCACGCCGAGCCGGGCGACCTGAACAGTCTGGGCGCCATTTCCGGCGTCGGCCAATCCAAGCTGGATCGCTACGGCAAGGGCGTGCTGGAGGCGCTGGCCGCCCTCTAGAAGCCGTCAGACTTCCGGCTTGGGCGGGGCGGTGATGACTTCGACGTTGTCGTTCAGCAGATAGGACAGTTCCGACAGGGCTGTGGCGCGTTCGGCCGGGTTGGCGGCGGCCTGAACGGCTTGAACCTTCTTGGGCATGTCCTCGGAAATGCCGCGCAGGATGCATTTCAGATCGCCGTCGGTGCCGCGTTCCTTCAGGATCAGGTGGCCCTGCATGTCCAGGGCGGCCAACTGTTCCGCCTGGGCCTTGAAGCCGGTGAAGGCCTGGCTGGTGAAGAAGGCGGCGTCGTCGGCGGCCTTGGCGGCGGCCCAACCGTCGACCACGGCCTTCAGGCTGGCCGAGCGCGAGATGATGTCGGCGAACAGCGGCTCGCCCGCCACCGAGACCGGCGCGCCGGGCGCGGCGGCCGGCTGTTCGGCGGCCAGGGCCACCGAGGGATTGGACATCGCCAGGGCGATCGTGAGAGCAAGGCCGCAGGACATGGAGGTGACTTCCTGTTTCAGCGTCCGCTGGGACGTTGAACCTGAATACGCCCCAGCCGTAAACGAGTGTTTACCCTGTCATTCCCGATGGAGACGACGATGACCCGCGACGCCGCCTGGACCGCCTTCGACCAAGCCGCCGCCGAGGCCGCCTCCGTGCGGATCGTGGATCAGTTCGCCGCCGATCCTGACCGGCTGGCGCGGATGTCGGTCGAGGCGGCGGGGCTCTATCTGGACCTGTCGAAACAGAGCTGGACCAAGGCCGCCTTCGACGCTTGTCTGGACTTGGCGCGCGCCAGCGATGTCGAAGGGCGTCGCGCGGCCCTGTTCGCCGGCGAGGCCGTCAATCTGACCGAGGGCCGGGCGGTGCTGCACCCCGCTCTGCGCGCTGCGGCGGGCGCCGACTTCAAGGCCTTGGGCGAGCCGGTCTCGGCCGAGGTGGACGCCGTGCGGGCGGACATGAAGGCCTATGCCGATGCCGTGCGGTCGGGCGCCGAGGCGGGCGCGACGGGGCGGAAGTTCGAGGGGATCGTCCACGTCGGCATCGGCGGGTCGGACCTGGGGCCGCGCGTGGTCTGGGACGCGCTGCGCCCGCTGGACCCGGCCATCGACCTGCGCTTCGTCGCCAATATCGATCCGCGCGACATGGCCGAGGCGCTAACGGGCCTGAATCCCGAAACCACCCTGGTGGTGGTCGTGTCCAAGACCTTTACGACGCAGGAAACCCTGGCCAACGCCGAGGCGGCTAAGGCCTGGCTGGCGGCGTCGCTGCCGGCCGAGGGGATGACGAAACACTTCATCGGGGTGACGGCGGCGCCGGAGAAGGCGGCGGCCTTCGGCTGCGGTCGGACCTTCGGCTTCCGGGACTGGGTCGGTGGGCGATATTCGCTGTGGTCGGCGGTCAGCCTGTCGTGCGGCATCGCCTTGGGCTGGGACGTGTTCGAAGGGATGCTGGCGGGCGCCGCCGCGATGGACGAGCATTTCGTGTCTGCGCCGCTGCAGCGGAACGCGCCGGTCCTGCTGGCCCTGGCCCAGGTGTTCAACGTCGACGGTCTTGACCGGCCCGCCCGCACCGTCGCCCCCTATGCCCACGCCCTGCGCCGCCTGCCGTCCTTCCTGCAGCAGCTGGAGATGGAGTCGAACGGCAAGCGGGTGCATCGCGACGGCACGCCGGTGACGCGCCAGACCTGCCCCGTCGTCTTCGGCGAGCCGGGCACCAACGGCCAGCACGCCTTCTTCCAGCAGATCCACCAGGGGCCGGAGGTGGTGCCGGCGGAGTTCGTGATCGTCGCCAAAACGCATGCGGATGCGCCGGAATCGCCGCTCTGGTCCAACGCCTTGGCCCAGGGCCAGGCCCTGATGCTGGGCAAGACGACCGAGGCCGCCAAGGCCGAGGGGTTAGCGCAAGGGTTGTCGGAGGAAGAGGCGACGCGTCTGGCGTCCCACCGCACCTTCACCGGCAACCGTCCGTCGACGGCCATCGTCATGGATCGGCTGACGCCCGAGACCCTGGGCGCGCTGTTGGCCCTGTATGAGCACAAGACCTTCGTCGAGGGCGTGATCTGGGACATCAACAGCTTCGACCAATGGGGCGTCGAACTGGGCAAGGTGCTGGCCAAGGCGATCCTGAAGGACGTGGACGCGGGCGGCCCCTCGGCGGACCTCGATCCGTCCACGGCGGCCCTGATGCGCCGCCTGATGGGCTGACGCGAAAAGGGCCCGTCCTTGCCGGACGAGCCCTTCCGATCATCTAGACTGCCAAACGCTTACCAGCGGCGGTCGTAGCGGTAGTCGCGATTGTTGCGATAGTCGCGGCGGTCATAGCGCGAGTCGTAACGGCGGCCGTCGTAGCGGTAGTCGTAGCCCGAGCGGCTGCGGTCGATGCCGTGCTCGCGCTCCCAATGGCCTTGATTACGGTAGCATTGGCCGCCGCGGTAGTATTCGCAGCCCGATCCGCGGTTGGAGGCCACCGCGCCCAGCGCCGCGCCGGCAAGCGCACCGCCCGCGATGTAGCTGCCGTCGCCATTGCCATAGATGGCGCCGGCCAGACCGCCCACGGCGGCGCCGATCAGGGCGTTACGGCCAGTGTTGTCGCGATCGCGCGATTGGGCGGAAGCCGGAGCGGCCATCAGGCTCAGGGCCACGACGGGGGCGGCGGCGACCGCAGTGATCTTCAGCAGCTTGGACATTTTGGTCTCCTTGTTTGCTTGCCGATCTGCGTTTCCGGGGCGGGAAGGCATCCAGCGTTGAGGCCTTTCTATCGCTCCCAGTTTGAACGACCCCGGAGGTCGGCATTCATTTTCGGTTCATTTGTCACAGAGAATTCGCGCGGCGACCCATCGCCGCCGCTTGACGATGACCCTGCCTCTGCCTAACTCCCGCTCGCGTTAGCACTCTCGCTGGTCGGCTGCCAAAACGGCGATCGCGAGAGCGCCGCACACCGTTTCAAAAACGCCCCGATCCGGGGGTTTTACAGGGAGAAGTCCGATGGCGTTCCGTCCGCTCGGCGACCGCGTGCTGGTCAAGCGCGTTGAAGAAGAATCCAAGACCAAGGGTGGCATCATCATCCCCGACACCGCCAAGGAAAAGCCGCAGGAAGGCGAAGTCGTCTCCGTCGGCCCTGGCGCCCGCGACGACACCGGCAAGGTCAATGCTCTGGAGCTGAAGGCCGGCGACCGCATCCTGTTCGGCAAATGGTCGGGCACGGAAGTGAAGATCGACGGCGAAGACCTGATCATCATGAAGGAATCCGACGTCCTGGGCGTGCTGTCCTAAGCACCCGACGTCCGACGTTCTTCAATTAATCCATATAGATAGGAGCTGCCCGCATGGCCGCTAAAATCGTACACTTCAACACCGACGCGCGCGACAAGATGCTGCGCGGCGTCAACGTGCTCGCCAACGCCGTCAAGGTGACGCTGGGTCCCAAGGGCCGCAACGTCGTGATCCAGAAGTCCTTCGGCGCTCCGCGCTCGACCAAGGACGGCGTGTCGGTCGCCAAAGAGATCGAGCTGGAAGACGCCTTCGAGAACATGGGCGCCCAGATGATCCGCGAAGTCGCTTCGAAAACGAACGACAAGGCGGGTGACGGCACCACCACCGCAACCGTTCTGGCTCAAGCCATCGTGCAAGAGGGCCTCAAGGCCGTCGCCGCCGGCATGAACCCGATGGATCTGAAGCGCGGCATCGACAAGGCCGTCGGCCTGGTGCTGGAAGAGATCAAGTCGAACTCCAAGCCGGTCTCCAACAACTCGGAAATCGCCCAGGTCGGCACCATCTCGGCCAACGGCGACTCGGAAATCGGTGAGCTGATCGCCCAGGCGATGGCCAAGGTCGGCAACGAAGGCGTCATCACCGTCGAGGAAGCCAAGACCGCCGACACCACCGTCGACGTCGTCGAAGGCATGCAGTTCGACCGCGGCTACCTGTCGCCTTACTTCATCACCAACGCCGACAAGATGGAGGCCCAACTCGAAGAGCCGCTCATCCTGCTGTTCGAGAAGAAGCTGACCTCGCTGCAAGCCATGCTGCCGATCCTGGAAGCCGTGGTGCAGTCGGGCCGTCCGCTGCTGATCATCGCCGAGGACATCGAAGGCGAAGCCCTGGCGACCCTGGTCGTCAACAAGCTGCGTGGCGGCCTGCGCGTCGCCGCCGTCAAGGCTCCTGGCTTCGGCGATCGCCGCAAGGCCATGCTGGAAGACATCGCCATCCTGACGGGCGGCCAGGTCATCTCGGAAGACCTGGGCATCAAGCTTGAGAGCGTCACCATCGACATGCTCGGCAAGGCCAAGAAGGTCACCATCACCAAGGACGACACCACCATCGTCGAAGGCGTCGGCGGCAAGGACGAGATCGAAGCCCGCGTGGCCCAGATCAAGCGCCAGATCGAAGACACCACCTCCGACTACGACAAGGAAAAGCTGCAGGAACGTCTGGCCAAGCTGGCCGGCGGCGTCGCGGTTCTCCGCGTCGGCGGTTCGACCGAAGTCGAAGTGAAGGAAAAGAAGGACCGTGTCGACGACGCCCTGAACGCCACGCGCGCCGCGGCTGACGAAGGCATTGTTCCAGGCGGCGGCATCGCCCTGCTGAAGGCCTCCAAGATCCTGGCCGACGTGAAGGGCGACAACGCCGACCAGAACGCCGGCATCGCGATCATCCGTCGCGCTCTGCAGGCTCCGATCCGTCAGATCGCCGAAAACTCGGGCGTCGAAGGCTCGATCGTGGTCGGCAAGGTGCTGGAAAACGGCGACGCTTCGTTCGGCTTCAACGCCCAGACCGAAGAGTACGGCGACCTGGTGCAGATGGGCGTCATCGACCCGGCCAAGGTTGTCCGCACGGCCCTGCAAGACGCCGCTTCGGTGGCCGGCATCCTGATCACGACGGAAGCCGCCGTCGCCGACGCCCCCAAGAAGTCGGGCGGCGCCTCGGCCCCCGACATGGGCGGCATGGGCGGCATGGGCGGCATGGACTTCTAAGTCCAAGCTAACCGACGCTGAAATGCATAAGGGCGGGACCGCAAGGTCCCGCCCTTTTCGTTTGCCTATCCTCTCTGCGAAGCGGGGAGGTGTGGGTGTTTCAGAACTCCGAAATCGCGCCCGGCTTACGGGACCGTGTCTTCAGCCACATGACGCCCAGGAGATCCGAGACCGACGCCCGCAGTCGGCCCCAGTTGGTGTATTTCGACCGACCGACCTCGCGGTGGCGGTGGTCCACGTCGAGATACTGGTTCTTGAATCCCTCACGGATCATCAGGGCCGGCAGGTAGCGGTGGATGTGATCGAAGTAGGGCAGGCGCAGGAAGACGTCGCGGCGGAAAGCCTTCAGCCCGCAGCCGGTGTCGTCGGCGTCGTCGCCCAGCAGTTTGCGGCGGATGCGGTTGGCCCAGATCGAGGCCTGGCGTTTGGCCTCGGTGTCCTGACGCTTGGCGCGACGCCCGCCGACCAGGCCCACGTCGCCGGGGGCGGCCAGCAAGGCGTCCACCAGGCGGGGCGCATCGGCCGGCGGGTTCTGGCCGTCGCCGTCCATTGTCACCACGACCGGCGCGCGCGCGGCCAGGACGCCGGTTCGAACCGCCCGGCTCTGGCCCGCGTTAGTGCCGTGGGCCAGCACGCGGAGCGCCGGCAGTTCGGCCATGGCGGCCTTCAGCTCGGCCAAGGTCGCGTCCCTGGACGCATCGTCCACGAAGATCATCTCGTACGAACGGCCAGCGAAGGCGGCGGCGATCTCGCGCGCCAGGGGCACGGCTGCGCCCGCCTCGTCATGGACGGGAACGACGACGGAGATATCGGGATTTTCAGCGCTCATCGGCGCTCCATAGAGGATAACTGAAGCTTAGGGGAGACGGCTGACGCAGGCGTGGTCGCCGTGTAAGGAGTCTGGAATGAAGACTTTCGATCTGGATGGCCGCATCGCCGGCTGGCGCGGGCCGGTTCTCGCGGCCCTGCTGACGCTGAT
Organism: Brevundimonas sp. ASV9; assembly: GCF_016429195.1. Classification (GTDB taxonomy): domain Bacteria; phylum Pseudomonadota; class Alphaproteobacteria; order Caulobacterales; family Caulobacteraceae; genus Brevundimonas. Next base: position 12,566 of record NZ_JAELUF010000032.1, on the reverse strand, counting down.
CGCCGGCCTGCCGGGCCTGCTGCTGCTGCCGCCGCTGGATCGCGACGAGAGCCGGTTCGCCCAGGCCACGTCCCAGATGCTGGAAAGCGGCGACTATGTCGATATTCGCTATCAGGACGAGCCGCGCTGGAAGAAGCCGGTCGGCATCTACTGGATGCAGGCGATCGCCGTGGGCCTGACCTCGGATGTCGAGGACCGCGAAATCGCGCCCTATCGCATCCCCTCCCTGCTGGGCGCCATGCTGGCGGCTTGGGCCGTGGCCTGGGCCGGCTCGGCCATGCTGGGCAGCCGGGTCGGCTTCTTCGGCGGCGCCATCATGGGGGCGACCTTCCTGCTGTCGACCGAGGCGGGGATCGCCAAGACCGACGCCATGCTGTGCGGCGCGACGACCCTGGCCATGGCGGCGCTGGCGCGCATCTATATGGCGACGAAGGCGGGCGAACGCCCGATCCGGCCGCATAAGCTGCTGTTCTGGATCGGGATCGGTCTGTCGATCCTGATCAAGGGACCGATCGGGTTCCTGGTCGTGGCCCTGGCGATCATCGCCCTGTCGATCTGGGATCGGAACATCAAATGGCTGTATCGCCTCGGCTGGGGGTGGGGTCTGCCGCTGGTCGCCCTGATGGTCGGACCGTGGGCCATCGCCATCACCATCGCCACCGACGGCGGCTTCTGGCGCGAGGCCATCGGCGGAGACCTGGCGCCCAAGATCGCCGGCGCGCACGAAAGCCATTCGGGCTTCCCCGGCATGTATCTGCTGCTGGCGCCCCTGCTGTTCTTCCCCTCGACCCTGCTGTTGCCCGCCGCCGTCTCGACGGGGTGGAGCCGACGGGCCGAGCCTGCGATCCGATTTCTGGTCTGCTGGCTGGTCCCGGGCTGGCTGATGTTCGAACTGGCGCCGACCAAGCTGTGGCACTACACCCTGCCGACCTTCGGAGCGCTGGCCCTGCTGGCGGCCGCCGCCTTGGCCCAACCCATCGGCAAGGTCTCGCGCATCACCGGGGCGGTCCTGGGCGCGTTCGCGGCTCTGCTGATCATCGGCATCACCGTCTATGGACTGACCGTCTATGGCACCTCGACGGCCCAGACCTGGGCGGCGCTGACAGTGGTCATGGCGCTGGCGGCGGGGGCGATGGGGGGCTTCCTTCTGCTGAACCGCGCGCCGGTCGCAGCGCTGGTCGCCTCGCTGGCCTTCGGGATCGTGGCGCACGCGGCTCTGTCGGGCACGATCCGCCAACTGCGGCCCCTGGCCATCGCGCCCCAGCTTGAAAAGGCGCTGGAGGCGGCCGATCTGCACCCGCGTCAGGGCCGCACGCCGGGGCCGGTGGCGATCACCGGCTTCCATGAACCCAGCTTCGTATTCCTGACCGGGCGCGACACCGACCTGACCGACGCCCAAGGCGCGGCTGAGGCCCTGGCCGAGGGGCGGCCTGCCATCGTCGAAGGACGCGACGCCGACGCCTTCCGTGCGGCTGCGGCGCGTCTGGGCGTGTCCGGTCGCGCGGTCGGGACGGTCAACGGCTACAACTATTCGGCGGGCGATCCGGTCAGCCTGACCGTCTATGCGCCGCCGCCCCGAAACGGGAATGGGGACGGTAACGCCGCAGCGGGAGCCGAGTGATGGGCCGCTTCATCCAGATCGTCGAAGTCGGGCCGCGTGACGGGCTGCAGAACGAAAAGGCGGTGCTTGAGCCCGCCGTCCGCGCCGATCTGGTGCGACGTCTGGAGCAGGCGGGGGCGACGCGGATCGAGGCCGTCTCCTTCGTCCATCCCAAGTATGTGCCGCAGATGGCGGGCGCCGAGGAGGTCATGGCCGCCCTGCCGCATGAAGCGGGGCGCAGCCGTATCGGCCTCGTGTTAAACGGCAAGGGCTATGACCGGGCGCTGGCGACCGGGGTGGACGAGGTCAACGTCTCAGTCGCGGCCACCGACGGCTTCGGCCTGAAGAACCAGGGCTTGGCGGTGAAGGATCAACTGGCCATGCTGGGCGAGATCGTCGCCCGCCGCCACAACGCCGAGGCCAGCGAGGGCGCGCCGTCGCTGTCGGCCATGATCTCCTGCGTCTGGGGCTGTCCGTTCGACGGCGAGGTGTCGGTCGATCAGGTCGCGGACATGGTCGGCGCGATCGCCGAGATGGGCGTCGACGAAATCGGTCTGGCCGACACCATCGGCGCGGGCGATCCCTGGGCGGTGACGAAAAAGGTCGAGGCGGCCAAGGCGGCCGCGCCGAATGCGACCCTGCGTCTACATTTCCACGACACCCGCAACACCGGCCTCGCCAACGCCTATGCCGGCGTCGAGGCGGGGATCGACGTGCTGGACGCCTCGGTCGGGGGGATCGGCGGCTGCCCATTCGCGCCGGGCGCCACGGGAAACATCGCCACCGAGGACCTGGTCTATATGCTGGCGCGGGCCGGGTTCGAGACCGGCTATGACCTGGACGCCCTGATCGCGACGGCGCGCTGGATCGGCGAGGCCATCGGCCGGCCGGCGCCGTCTGCGCTCAGCCGGGCAGGTGGATTTCCCAGGGCTTGAACCTTTGTGGCGGCGTTTCGAAAACGGCGCTAAATCAGGGTGAACAGGCGTAGCCGTTGGACCGGCTGCGAAGAGGACCGTCCATGCTGCTCGCCATTCCGCTGCTGCTGATCCCGGTGGTGCTCTACAATATCGTGGTGCTGTTCGGTGCGCCGAGCGGGGCGGGCATGGTGCAGGCGGACGTGCTGCTGCGCGACCCGCTGTTTTCCGTCACCATGACCTCGGGCGCGCAATGGACGATCGGGTCCGGCGACCTGATCCTGTTTCTCGGCTTGATCCTGCTGTTCTTCGAGCTGGTGAAGTCCACCTCCAGCCAGCGGATCGCCATCATCAATCACGCCCTGTCGATGATCCTGTTCATCGGCGTGCTGGTGGAGTTCCTGCTGCTGCCGGGGTTCGCGACCTCGACCTTCTTCCTGATCGTGATCATGATCCTGCTGGATGTGCTGGCCGGGTTCATCGTGACCATCATCGCGTCGCGCAAGGATTTCGATTTCGGCGGGGCGTAAGCCGAACGGCTCTCCCCAACAACGGGCTCAAGTAGCGCGAAGCGCGATAGCCCTTAAGAAAAAGCCGTGAAGATCAGGGCGACGACGGCCACGTCGAAAGCTTTGGCGGCGAGGGCGAAGACGGCGGGCATGGGCGGGTCCGGCTGAGAGCGTTCTGCCTTGCTCCCCAGCAAACCCCGTGCCGCCCGAGCGGCGTCAGCTCAGATGTCGGTCTTGGCGGTCTTGCCCGTTTTCGGACGACGCTCGGCCGCGCCCGAATATTCGGCTCCGAGGTAGGCGGAGCGGGCTGCATCCAGCACCGGCGGGCCGCCGCGCAGGCCGCGTTTCTGCCCGCTCTGGCCCATCTGCTGGGCGACGAAGGCGGCGGCGCCGGGCTCGGGCGTCGGCAGGACGGCAGCTCTTGCCGGGGTTGGTTGCGGCTCGACGATCTCAGGCGCATCCACGGGGACCAGGGCGCGCGAGGCGGATCGGGCGCGCCGCTCGCGCTCGCGGCGTTCGCCTTCGCGGCGATCCACCCTGTCCGGTCCGCCGACGGCCTGGATCCGGTCGGTCATTTGCTCTTGCCGCCCGCCAGTTTCTCGATCTGACGGCGCATCTCGTCCATCTGGCGACGCATTTCGTCCAGGGCGTCCGGCGCCTCGGGCGGCGGGGCCGGCTCGGCCTTGTCATCCGACGCGGCAGGCGTCGGCTCGGCGCGGGGATAGGTGAAGGCCGGGAACATCTGCATGGCGCGCTCGAACATCGCCATATTGGCCCGCGCGGCGTCCTCCATCAGGGTCGCGCCCGCGCCGGTGCCGAAGGCGCGGCCCATCTGACTGGCGAACTGCTCCTGCTGGCGACCGAAGTTGGCCAACGACATCTCCAGATAGGAGGGCAGGACGCCCTGCATCTGACCGCCGTAAAAGCCGATCAACTGGCGCAGGAACTGAACTGGCAGCAAGGCCTCGCCCCGGCTCTCTTCCTCGAAGATGATCTGGGTCAGGATCTGGCGGGTCAGGTCGTCGTTGGTCTTGGCGTCATAGACGACGAACTCCGTCCCCTCGCGCACCATGGTGGCCAAGTCTTCCAGCGTCACATAGGCGCTGGTCCGCGTGTTGTAGAGCCTGCGGTTCGCATACTTCTTGATGACGACCTGAGCGCTGTCGCCGGTCTTTCCACCCTTGGTCTTTTCGTCAGCCACGCTTGTTCTCGCGATGTTGCAACGCGTCACTATCCTCCGTTGCGACGCGATGCGCCAGAGGGGGAGAAAACCGCCGGGACCGGACGGTCGTTCAGTGGCTCATCGCCGGGGCCAGCACGACGCCGACCAACACGGCTGTCCAATGCACGGTCGCTCCGGTGACGACGAACCCGTGCCAGATGGCGCGGCGGAACCTCACGCGCGGGCTGATGAAGACGAAGACCCCGGCGGTGTAGATCAGGCCGCCGATGACGAGCAGGGCCAGGGCGATCGGATGCACCGTCTCGACCATCGGCTTCAGTGCCGCCACCGCCAGCCAGCCGAAGACGACATAGACGCCGCTCCAGAACTTGTCCGAGATGCGCGGCGCGAACAGCTTCACCCCGGCGCCGAGGAAAGCCAGGGTCCAGATCAGGGTGGTGAATCCGATGGCCCACAGACCCTCGAACCGCTGAGTGGTGAAGGGGGTGTAGCTGCCGGCGATCATCAAAAAGATCGCCGCCTCGTCCAGCCGCCGCAGCACGGGCCGCGCAGCGCAGGGGTTGGTCCAGTTGTAGATGGTCGAGGCCGTCAACATGCCGACGAGGCACAGGGCGTAGATAGCGGTCGCCATCACGCCGCCGATCCCCGCATAGACCCCGGCCAGACCCGCCAGAATGATGCCGCCGACCGCCGCCAGCATCAGGCCGACGACGTGGACCCACAGATCCGCCAGCTTTTCCGCGCGCGTCGGATAGTGCTCGATCATGTCCAGCTCGTCCGGCGTGCAGACGTGGGTGACAAGACGTTTCAGCGTGCGCAGCATGGACCTTCCAATCCGTCGATCGCCTCTATCGTTCCCCGACAATGCGCCGACAGGGTGACGATTGGCTGAATCGCGCCCTGTCCATGTCGTCGCAGGTGACGAACGCGCTGCGATGCGGCAAAACGGTCACGCCGAGTTATTCTCCAAAGAGTGAAATCCCATGACCGACGTCGTCATCGTTTCCGCCGCGCGCACCCCGGTCGGCTCCTTCCTGGGCGCCCTGTCGTCGCTTCCGGCGTCCAAGCTGGGCGAGATCGCCATCAAGGCGGCGCTGGAGCGGGCCGGTGTCTCCGGCGACGAGGTCGATGAGGTGATCCTGGGTCATGTGCTGCAGGGCGCGGCGGGTCAGGGCCCTGCGCGCCAGGCCGCCATAGGCGCGGGCGTTCGAAAAGAAGCCGCCGCCTGGAGCCTGAACCAGATCTGCGGTTCGGGCCTTCGCGCCGTCGCCATCGCCGCCCAGCAGATCGCTCTGGGCGATGCGAAGATCGTCGTCGCCGGCGGCCAGGAGAGCATGAGCCAGGCGCCGCACGCCCAACAGCTGCGCAACGGGCACAAGATGGGTGACGTCGCCCTGGTCGACACCATGGTCAAGGACGGTCTGTGGGACGCCTTCAACGGCTATCACATGGGGCAGACGGCCGAGAACATCGCCGAAAAATGGTCCATCAGCCGCGAGGCGCAGGACGAATTCGGTCTGGCCAGCCAGCACAAGGCCGAGGCGGCCCAGAGCGCTGGCAAGTTCGATGAGGAGATCACGCCGGTCGTCATCCCCGGCAAGAAGGGCGATGTGACGGTCGACAAGGACGAATACATCCGCCACGGCGCGACGCTGGAGCTGATGCAGAAACTCAAACCCGCCTTCACCAAGGACGGCAGCGTCACCGCCGCCAACGCGTCCGGGCTGAACGACGGCGCCGCTGCTTTGGTGCTGATGAGCGCCGACGAGGCCAAGGCGCGCGGGCTGGAGCCGCTGGCCCGCATCGCCTCCTACGCCACCGCCGGCGTCGATCCGTCGATCATGGGGACCGGCCCGATCCCGGCTTCCAAAAAGGCGCTGGAAAAGGCCGGCTGGGACGTTTCCGATCTGGATCTGGTCGAGTCCAATGAGGCCTTCGCCGCCCAGAGCCTTTGCGTGGTCAAGGAACTGGGTCTCGACCCGGCCAAGGTCAACGTCAACGGCGGCGCCATCGCCATCGGCCACCCCATCGGCGCCTCGGGCGCGCGCATTCTGACGACGCTTCTGTTCGAGATGAAGCGCTCGGGCGCCAAGAAGGGTCTGGCGACCCTGTGCATCGGCGGCGGCATGGGCGTGGCCCTGTGCGTCGAGCGCGCGTGATCCCCTAAGAAGAAAAGGGGCGAGGTCTCCCTCGCCCCTCAAATCCTAGTCCGCCGCCGGATATTCGAACGGATCGCTCGGTGTGGGCTGGGTCGGCAGCGGCATGCGGGGCAAAGGCTCGTCGCGGTTGGCGGCGTTCAGCAGGAAGCTGGCCAGGATGACGGCCGCCTGACGCAGGTCCTCGGCCTTCAGATGGTCATAACTGTCGATGCTGGTGTGGTGCAGGCGGCTGGAATAGTCGAGCGGGTCCTGGATGAACTGATATCCCGGCACGCCGACGGTCTGCATATAGACGTGGTCAGTGCCGCCCGAATTGCGCAGCGAGACCGTCGTCGCGCCCATGCTGGCGAACGGCGCCAGCCATTCCTGGAAGATCGGGGCGGCGGCGACATTGCCCTCGGCGTTGATGCCGCGGATCTTGCCCGAGCCGTTGTCCAAGTTGAAATAGGCGACCAGATCGCGATAGCCGGAGCGCGGCTCGATCGGCCAGCGGCTGCGCCAGGTGCGGTTGTCCGGCAGGCCCGCCAGCGCCGGATCGTTCGATGGCGCGCGCGTCGCCAAATGCCGGTCCACATAGGCCAGCGAGCCCAGGATGCCTTGCTCCTCGCCGTTCCACAGGGCGAAACGGATGGTGCGCTTGGGCTTGACGTTGAGGGCCTTCAGGATGCGCGCCGCCTCCATGACGACCGCGCTGCCGGCCGCGTTGTCGACGGCGCCGTCGGAGGCCACCCAGCTGTCCAGGTGAGCGCCGGCCATGACGTATTCGGTCCCGCGCGCCGTGCCGGGGATGTCGGCCAGGATGTTGTAGGCGTTGACGTCCTCGTCGTGGAAGCGGACCTCGCTCATCAGCTCCAGCGTCGGCGGCGCGTCGGTCAGGGCGAGGCGCGCCAGACGGCGATAATCTTCGGCCGCCAGCTCCATCCCCGCCAGCTTGGGCGTGGCCCCGACCTGATAGGTGTAGCCCGTGCCGTGCAGCAGGCCGCCGTCACGCTGGGAAATCCGCACCCAGGCCAGGGCGCCCTGTTCGGCCAGGAAGGCGTCCAGCTGATTGGCGAAGTTGACGGTCTTGAGCGAACGTTCGATGGCGGCCGGCGAATGCTGGGGCTGATTATAGGTGTTGCGTTCGGCCAGCTCGGCGCTGGTCCAGCGGCGGAAGGCCGGCTCGGTCGGCTCTGATCCCGTGCCCGGCTGGGACAGCATGACGATCTTGCCCGACAGCTTGCCGCGCCATTTGTCGAAGTCCTCGACCTTGGAGATCGGGGCCACGATCACGCCGCCGCTAATCACGCCATTGGTCGAGGGCGTCCAGGCCACCGGGATGGCGCGCAGATCCAGCGGGCGCGGCGCGGTCATTCGGGCGCTGGAGCGGACGATGGACCAGCCCCGGCCGAACTCGAATCCCTCGGCGCGCACGTCGGACAGGCCGTAGTCGCGGAACTGCTGTTGCGCCCAGCGTTCGGCCTCGCGCATCTGGGGCGAGTTGGTCATCCGCCCACCGATCCGGTCGGTCAGATAGGCGGCGGTCTGCATCAACTGGCTGTGGTTCAGCCCCTGGTCGATGATGCCGTTGACGGCGACGCGGTCCACCGACTGGGCGGCGACCGGCGTGGCGAGAAGAGCGGCGGCGGAGACGAAGGCGAGCAGACGCGACATGGATTTCCCCAAGAAAGCCCGATGGCTGAACAGGGGCGCATCTGATGTGATCCGGTCGCGGAGTGCAAACCGCAAACGGCGTTCAGGCCGCGACGATCAGCCCCATGTTCGCCCGCATCGTCACCCCCAGGGGCCGCGCGGCTCGTTCGGAGTGGTCGGGACGCCGGTGGTCGTGAAACCGGCGTCCGGTCGCGGCTGGGTCAGGTCCGGCGTTCGGGCGCGGGACTGCATGCCCATCTTCGCGCCCAGCTCCATCAAGGCCCGGACGCGGTGTCCCGTCGCCGGATGGGTCGAGAACAGATTGTCCGCGCCACGGCCCGCCAGCGGATTGATGATGAACATCTGACCCGAGGCCGGATTGCGCTCGGCCGTCTGATTGGTGATCCGCCGGGCGTAGGCGTCGATCTTCTGCAGGGCCGAAGCCAAGGCCTGGGGATCGCCGGCGATTTCGGCGCCGACGCGGTCGGCCTCATATTCGCGGCCCCGGCTGATGGCCATCTGCACCAGACCGGCGGCCATGGGCGCCAGCAGCATCAGAGCGATGGCGCCAATGATACCGCCCGGCCGCTCGCGGTCGTTGCCGCCGAAGAACAGGGCGAAGTTGGCGAGCGCGGCGATGGCGCCGGCGATGGTCGCTGTCACCGTCATGACCAGGGTGTCGCGGTTCTTCACATGGGCCAGCTCGTGCGCCATCACCCCGCGCACCTCCTCGCGCGTCAGCATGTCCAGCAGGCCTGTGGTGGCGCAGACGGCGGCGTTCTCGGGGTTTCGGCCCGTGGCGAAGGCGTTGGGCTGATCATTGGGAATGATGGCGACCTGCGGCTGGGGCAGGCCGGCGTCACGGGCCATCTGGCGCACGTCGGCGACATAGTTCCTGACCACGGCGTTCGGGTGCTGCTCGTCGACCGGCTGGGCCCGGTACATCTTCAGCACGATCTTGTCGGCGTTCCAGTAGCTGAACAGATTCATCCCGCCCGCGAACAGCAGGGCGATCGCCATGCCGGTCGCGCCGCCGATCAAATAGCCGACCCCTGCGAACAGGGCCGTCATCGCCGCCAACAGAATGAAGGTCTTCAGATGGTTCATCGCGGTTCCATTCCCGATCCGTCTGGCGTCACGGGCTTGAACCTCTATTTGAGAGAAGGCGCATCAAGCCTCAAGGGAGCCGCCCTGTGACCGAACATCCCACCCTCGCGCCGAATGACGCCGACGAAACGCCGGCTGCGGCGCCCGTCTTCAACGCCGACGTGCCCCACGCCACGCCTGAACGGCCGCTCAGCGAGGCCGCGCGGCGCGCGCTTCAGGAAGCGGCGGATCGTCGCGCGGCGGAAACGATGGTTCAGGCGGACACGGAATACGGCGGTCCGACCGGTCCCGAACCGACCCGTTTCGGCGACTGGGAGAAGAAGGGGCTGGCGGTCGATTTCTGACCCGCCGGGCCTGCTGCGACGGGCGCAAAGGTTAACCACGCCTTAAGAAACAGGCGCCGGACTTGCCAGTCACGGGACAACTCAGAGGAGTCTGTCCCGTGACGATACAGTCGATACTTACCGCCGCGTCGGCGGCTCTGCTGCTCTCCGCAGCGCCCGCTCTGGCCGGTGGTCCCGGTCACGGGGGTTATGGCGGCGGCCATCCCGGCGGCGGCTGCGGCGGGGGATGCGGCGGCGGCGGTCACTACGGCGGCGGCAACTACAACGCCAACCACAACGTCAATGTGAACGTGAATGGCGGCGCCTACGCCAATGCCAACGCCTATGCGAGCGCCTCAAGCTATTCGGCGAGCAGCGCCCGGTCCTATTCCAGTTCGTCCAGCTTCCAGCGCGGCTATGTCGGCGGCGGCACGACCTATGTCGGAAGCGGCGGCTATTCGGACGGCTATTACGGCGGCGGCTATGTCGGCGGCGTCAGCGCGACCTCGGTTCTGGTCGGTCGTCCTCCGGTCAGCGCTCCGGTGGGATATCCGGTTTATGGCTTCGGCCGTGACTATATCGGCTGGCGTCCGTATCCGGGCCGTCCGGTCGACTGCAACTGCCGTCCGCCCGCTCGCCCGCCGGTTCGCTACGAACACCGCTATGAGCAGCGTTACGAGCAAAGCTACGTCGATCAGCCGCCGGTCTATGTCCAGGCGCCGCCCGTCCAGATCGCGCCGCAGCGCATCTATGTCGCGCCTTCTCAGGTCAGCATGGCGCCGCCTCAGATCGAGATGGGACCGCCCACCTACATCGAACAGCCGCCCATCTATGTGCAGGCGCCGCCGGTGAACATCGGCCCGCAACGCGTTCAGGTGGCTCCGTCGCAGGTGAACCTGGCTCCGGCCCAGGTCGATGTCGGCCCGCCCGTCTATGTCGATCAGGCCCCGGTCTATGTGCAGTCGGCGCCCGTCAACATCGGCCCGCAACACATCCAGGTCGCCCCGGCCCAGGTCAATGTCGCGCCCGCCCAGGTCGAGGTCGGCGGCCCGGTCTATGTCGATCAGTCGCCGGTCTATGTGCAATCCGCGCCGGTCAATGTCGCCCCGGCCCAGGTCTATGTGGCGCCGCCGGAAGTAGACGCGGCCCCGCCGCCGCCGCCTCCTCCGCCCCCTCCGCCGTCGGGCTACTACGGCGACCTGCCGCCGCCCGAGGCGCCTGCGCCCCACGCCCCGCCGCGTCACGGCTATGCCCAAGAGCCGGGCGAGCGCGGCTGATCGCCACTCTCGAAAACAACCGAAGACGAACGGTCGCCCTGGTCTGTCTCAGATCAGGGCGATCTGCTGTGCGATCGCTTGCGCCGCCGCGCGCGGATCGGTCGCCGCCGTGATCGGCCGGCCGATCACCAGATGGGTCGCGCCGGCCTCAAGCGCCGCCTGTGGCGTCGCCGCCCGCGCCTGGTCGTCCAGCGCGGCGCCGACCGGTCGCACGCCGGGCGTGACGATCAGAAAGTCGGGCCGCCCCGCCTCGATCGCCAGAGCCCGGGCGCGCGCCGCCTCATGCGGGCTGGAGACGACGCCGTCGATCCCGGCCTCCAGCGCCTGACGCACGCGCCGTTCGACCAGATCAGCCGGCGACAGGCTGTGGTCGTCGGCGGCCAAATCGTCGGCGGTCAGGCTGGTCAGAACGGTGACCCCCAGCACCTTCATCTTCGAGCCCACCGCGCCGCGCGCCGCCGCCGCCATGACCTGGGGTCGCGCATGCACCGTCAGCAGGTCGCAATCCGCGCCCGCCAGATTGGCCGTCGCCTTCTCTACGGTCGCGCCGATGTCGTGCAGCTTCCAGTCCAGAAAGATCTTCCGGCCCTGCGCCTTCAGTTCCCGCGCCAGCGCCATGCCATCGACCGCGAACAGTTGCAGTCCGACCTTGTAGAAGCCGATCGCATCGCCGATCCGCTCGGCCAGGGCGGCCGCCTCGGCCGTCGTCGGCACGTCCAGGGCGCAGATGATCCGCTCGTCGGGCGCACGATCGGAGGAGGTTTGGGGATCGGTCATCGACGGACTCGCGCTGAGCGGCTATGCCGGACACGAGGGCGCGTCGGCAGGGCAGCGTGATGGATTGAGGGCGAGGGCAGGCGATGAACGCAGTCGATTTGGGTGTCAACCTGTTCGTGACCCTGTTCGCCTTGCTGGACCCGATCGGCAATCTGCCGATCTTCGCCGCCGCGACGGCCGGGGCGACCCTGCGCCAGCGGATTTCGGTCTCGGCCCTGATCTGCGCCTTCGCCGCCGTCTTCCTGGCCTTCTTCCTGTTCACGGGCCTGGGCCTGTTGCAGTTCTTCGGCATTTCGCTGGCGGCATTCCGCATCGCGGGAGGCATACTGCTGCTGTTCCTGGGTCTGGACATGGCGCGCGGCGACTTCCTGGCCATGTTCGCCGACAAGGATGCGCTGGCCGATTCTAAGGACGTGCGCGGCTATGCCCGCCGAAGGTTCCAGCGTCTGGTCGTGCCCTTCGCCATTCCGCTGATGATCGGCCCCGGCGCCATTTCGGCGGTGATCATTCAGGCGGGCGAGGCGGCCAAGCTGGGCTATGCCGGGACCATGGGGTCGCTGGTCGCGATCGCGGCGGCCTGCGCCGTCTCCTTCGTCTGTTTCGCCCTGACAGGCTCGCTCAGCCGCCTGCTGGGCGAGGTCGGCATGGCGATCATCGTCAAGGTGCTGGGCCTGATCCTGTGTGCCCTGGCGATCCAGTTCATCCTGCTGGGCCTGGGCGAGGCCATCCCCGGCATGATCTCCGGCGCGGTGACGACGCCCTATCCGGCGACAAAATAAAGCGTCAGTCCGCCTCGTCCTCGATGGCGTGGATGTCATCGTCGGTCTGGCCCAGGTGGTGGCCGATCTCGTGGATCAGGACGTGGGCGATCAGTTCGCCGATCCCCACGTCGCCGCGCTCGCACCATTCGTCCAGGATAGGGCGGCGATAGAGGAAGACCCGCGACGGCTCGGCCGCCGGGCCCAGGCTGTCGCGCCGGCCGATGTCCACGCCGTGATACAGGCCCGTCAGCTCGAACGGATCCTCGATCTCCATCTCCGCCAGCGTCGCCTCGTCGGCGAAGTCGTCGATGCGGATGACCACCT
>NZ_JAELUF010000322.1 GCF_016429195.1 Brevundimonas sp. ASV9 | reverse complement strand
GCGTTGGGTAGCATGTACGAGTTGAGGTATTGGCTGCCGTATTGGCTAATGCGGACTGCAAAGTTTGCTTTTCCACGCTGGTCCAGTTGCTGCTTTGGTACAACGAACGCGATGAGTTGGCGGTTGTCACTCAGACTATCGCTGTCATCACGCTCAATAGAGCGAGCAACTACAGCCAAGTCCACAATTCCTGGTCCTGCCCCATCCTTGTTAGCCTCAATAAAGAGACGATGCTCAACTTCTCCAAGGTCGATTCTGTACCCTCGGAATTTGATCTGCTTGTCGCCTGCGATTCGGCCGTGGAATTCGAGGTTGCCTCCGGGAAGGAATCGGCCGCGATCGCCAGTGCGGAACATCCGTGTCCATCCGCGTTGTTGCTTGTCTGCCTCTGAACAGAAAGGATCCAGGCAGAACGCTCTCTCATTGACTTCTGGCCGATTGATATATCCCAAGCCTACCTGCGCACCTCCAACAAC
>NZ_JAELUF010000321.1 GCF_016429195.1 Brevundimonas sp. ASV9 | reverse complement strand
CCCTGGAACAGATCACCGCCACCGACAACTCTGCCGCAGCCCGCGTCAAGCTTGACGGCGACAACCAGGAGGTGATTTTCTGGACTGCTCACCTCGGGTATACCCCTTATGGGCCTTATGACTTTTGCTTCTCCAACATGTCTCCTAAGAAGGTGATGCAGCGCGAGGCCCAATCTGGCCGAACCCCCCAAATCAAGGCAATTATCGAGGCCATGCAGCCGTATATTGACAATGCAGACGATGTTCCCGTGTTCCTTACTGGTGACTTCAACTCGCCGTCTCACCTGGATTGGGTCGAGTCAACCGCAGGCTCACACTGCGGCGTCGAAAGCTTCCAGTGGCCGGCGACAGTTATCCCTACAAACGCGGGTCTCACCGATTCGTTCCGCGAAGCTCACCCGGACCCTGCCGCGGAGCCTGGCAATACCTGGTCGCCCACCTACGTTGAGAACAACGGCAGGCCTGAGCCCATGGAC
>NZ_JAELUF010000320.1 GCF_016429195.1 Brevundimonas sp. ASV9 | reverse complement strand
TCACAAGGCATTCAAAACGCCATCTAAGTCAACCAAATCGAGAAAACGATCAACTACCAAAGAAACCTGCCTTCTAAAGAAAATCTGAAGCCATAAAAGCGTAGTGTAATCCCCTACCCGCTTCTCACTTCGCACCAACACCCTCATACTCATCAGCCATCGCCCGGCCAGCTGCGCGTCCAGAAAAAATACATCCTCCTACAAACGTGCCCTCCAGCGAATTATACCCATGCATACCCCCGCCGCCGAAACCAGCAGCCTCGCCGGCCGCATACAAGCCAGGGAACTTAGTCTTGTCATCACGCAGAACGTTGCTATCCAAATTCGTTTCCAGCCCGCCCAGCGTCTTACGGGTAAGCAGGTTCATGCGCACCGCAATCAACGGCTTGTGTGCCGGGTCGAGGATGCGGTGTGGCGTCTGTCTCTTATACACATCTGACGCTGCCGACGAATACATCACAGTGTAGATCTCGCGG
>NZ_JAELUF010000319.1 GCF_016429195.1 Brevundimonas sp. ASV9 | reverse complement strand
GGCCCATCCAGTATCATCGTCCTCTAGGGTGCTGCGACGTAAACTACGTCGCATTTGCTGCGAGGCAATAGAAAATATAGGCTCTGTCGCCAAGTGCTGGATAAACTCGAATAGTTTGCGTCGGGTCGCAATCTTGGCAAAGTCCCCGGGGTAGAGGGAAACCCACTTCGCCACGACTTCTATAATACGTAGTTGAGTCGCGGTTTTTGTGAGATAGTGGGCAGACTTGTCATCCCGCACGGCGTCGAGTCGAGAGAGTGTGGCGCCAAATAGCTCTCTTGGGCTCGCAAACTTTCTATAGAGGCACAAAAATATATCTGAAAAGTTGTTGTCCGCACGGGAGAGGCGGAGTGCAAGCAAGCGATCTACCAGCTCATCAAACGGCACGCCAGTTGCTTTTGGCTTCTCGGAAAAGCTCTCTTCCTGTCTCTTATACACATCTCCGAGCCCACGAGACCAGCAATCGTATCTCGTAT
>NZ_JAELUF010000318.1 GCF_016429195.1 Brevundimonas sp. ASV9 | reverse complement strand
CATGACCACTGAGGATCTTATTCCCGATGGCCGCAACATCGAAGTAACCAATGAGAACAAGAAGGAATATGTCGACCTGATGGTCAAGTGGCGCATAGAGAAGCGGATTGCAGAGCAGTTCCAGGCCTTCAAGGAGGGCTTCCATGAGCTCATACCCCAGGACCTCATTAACGTGTTTGATGAACGCGAACTCGAGCTCCTCATTGGAGGTATCGCCGAGATTGACGTTGATGATTGGAAGAAGCATACCGATTACCGTGGATACACGGAGTCGGATGAAGTGGTGCAGAACTTTTGGAAGGTTGTGCGATCCTGGGATGGCGAGCAGAAATCGCGTATGCTCCAGTTCACGACTGGTACATCCAGAATCCCTGTCAACGGCTTCAAGGATCTTCAAGGTAGTGACGGTCCTCGACGCTTTACGATTGAAAAGGCGGGAGAGTTAGTCAACTTGCCCAAGGCACACACATGGTAAGC
>NZ_JAELUF010000317.1 GCF_016429195.1 Brevundimonas sp. ASV9 | reverse complement strand
TTCGTCGGCAGCGTCAGATGTGTATAAGAGACAGTAGTAACACCGACTGGGTTTCGTGAGACTGAGCTCTTGAAACTTTTTTTGGAAGGACCGGCTGAAGAATGAATGTGTAACTCTTGTGCACCAGGCAGTTACTTTGCAGAAAGGAAAGAGTAAGAGACAAGGTCTAGCCTTGTGGAAAGGAAAGAATGCAAGTTGAAATGGTCTTGTGGCGAACGAACATTCCCAGAGATGGAAAGGGATGCTGGAGCCTTATATGTGTGGACGCACGCTCGCGGTCCAAGGAGGTAAAGGTCCACGGAGAGTGCAGGCACCGGCCGAAAAGCCGAAAAGAATGGGCTACTGGTCCAGAAGAAGCAAGGCATAGCACCAAACGAAAAAAATACTACGAGGTACTCGTACGGAGTACAACACCAAGAGCAAAAAAGGTCATGGCTCGTGGACCCATTGGCTGGAGATGCAGGGGCGATCCAATGC
>NZ_JAELUF010000316.1 GCF_016429195.1 Brevundimonas sp. ASV9 | reverse complement strand
CTCCATGATCTCTGGCACGGCATCATCATCCCCTTCCTCAGCATGTTGCTCGTCGTCCTCGTTAAGTTGTTCCTCGTCTTGGTCAACATGGATATCTACCACGCGACCCGGTGCAAGAGGTGCCGGCGCAAGCCCCGACTCTTCAATTTCAGACGACACAATAAAAGGCTCGGATCCGTCGTCCATTGGGTCACTCGTATGCGCCGTATCGTCAACGTGAATCTCAAAGTCGAGCTCGTCTCGCCGGGTACGCCGTTTTGACATCGGGCGGCGGTGTATTCGTATTGACTTTGTATAAGCGGTGAGCAAACGCAGGGCACAAGAGCAATAAAGCAAAAGGCAGAGAGCGCTATATGCAGCAGGTATATACAAAACAGAACAGAAAGTGGATTCAATGTATAAAAAAAAAAGGAGGAGTTTTAAAATTGTCACCAGCACGGCGCGCAAGACACGACAGAGGGGGCGAAACAACAGGAGAG
>NZ_JAELUF010000315.1 GCF_016429195.1 Brevundimonas sp. ASV9 | reverse complement strand
GAGCTGCACCAACTACTGCTCCAGGACGTAGAGCTTTCGGCGGCCATCTCACCTCATCTCAAGAGGAGCAAGACGAATGTGTCCCTGCCGCATCACTCAGTGCAGATGCTCCAGAATTCGTCCCTGGTCAGCCAGTACTTCCGCGAAGGTAAAGTCATTGCCGAAAGGCTCACTTAACCAGGCACCATCTAACGTTGTTACCAGTAAACCCCAAAAAGCCATTCCATCACGCCCGAAACAGCCTGCAGTCAAGCTGCCCAAATCTACAGCTGTTGATTTGGGGACTCGCATTCACGAAGACATAAGCCATGCAAACTACGAATGCGCAATCTGCACCGATGACGTCTTGCGATCCTCACACGTTTGGTCATGCACCCTGTGCTGGACTGTGGTGCATCTCAAATGTGCCAAGAGATGGTACAATAACCAGATGAAGCAGCAGGAGCTTCAATCCGCGCAGCCAAGGAGTGATGCTACAT
>NZ_JAELUF010000314.1 GCF_016429195.1 Brevundimonas sp. ASV9 | reverse complement strand
CCGTTGAGGTCAACGGACATGGTGCTGTCCAGCATAAGAGGCATCTTTCCAGCCGTGGTCATCGCGGACTTGACTACCAGAACATTTGTTGCGCCAAGCCGTGCATCCTCCAACCAATCCTAAATGCAGCACGCCTTTCTGAGATTAAATAGGTATATATCTCGGGTAATGATGGAAAATGGAATTTCGCGCGAGTTCCCTTGGTTGGAAAGGTTGATGTTAAGTTGAGTTTAATTGTCGGTTTCCCAGCTACGTCGGGTCGCGCCAGACGTGCAATGACGCTGGCCGGCAAAACTACGGCCGTCTTTAACCTCGAGACAAAGCGAGTGGTGATACCCTAGAGAGGAATTGTTGCATGGAATCTATGGCATTGGCTAGTCCGAATATAAATAAAGAAGTCCTGGAATATAATCATGATAAGCTTCCAATTTCGGTTCTTTAACAAACAAAATGAGTACCATCTCTCGCGTTGTGGTAGAC
>NZ_JAELUF010000313.1 GCF_016429195.1 Brevundimonas sp. ASV9 | reverse complement strand
CGGCAGCGTCAGATGTGTATAAGAGACAGCCCCTTGAGATCGTGCCGCTGACAACAAGACAGCCATTGACTTGCTGAGAGACGACCAAATACTAGACTGGGACGTAGCCGGCCAGATAGACAACGGAATGTGCGTTGTTAGCACAAAAATCGATAACCTTGATTGGGAACAATTTGCGGACGACGGCATGCCCGCAGATAAAATAGCGCCTAATTTTCCGGCGCTGCTGGAGGAGCTTGAGACAACTAAAGAGAAACTTCAGGATAATGGTGAAGATGACGAACTACAGGCTCGCCTTAAAGAACTTGAGAAAGAATGCTGCAGTCTTTGTATTAAAGCACGAAACAGGGAGATCCGCAAAGAGCTTCAAGAGTATTTCGATAAGATTCGGAACTCTTATCGTAAGAAGTTTAAAAGAGTTAAGACGCAGCTCGCCGTCTTTCCAGTCAGCAGCTGGGCTGAATCCAGCCTGCGGAAAGG
>NZ_JAELUF010000031.1 GCF_016429195.1 Brevundimonas sp. ASV9 | reverse complement strand
GTCCAGCTGAACCGCGACCCATTCCAGTTCGCCGTCCACGTGCGTCTTCTGCAGGAACCAGCCGCCGACGCCGGTGTTGCCGGGCGTGTTCGGGCCGACCTGGACCTGCGGCAGATAGTTGAAGGCCGCCAGCGGCGTCTCCTTGTCGCCCAGCGCCGCCAGAGCCATCGCCACCTGATAGAAGTCGCGCGGCCAGACGGCCTTGTAGCCGGTCGAGGACTTCGACGCGTCCACCGTGTCGCCCCACGGGTTCGACAGTGATGCGATCAGGGCGCCCGCATGGGTGCGATCCTCCTGAACCTTCAGCATCAGGGCCGAGGCGTAGGCCAGCTTGCCCCCGTCGGTCGCCTGTTCGGCGATGCGCGGCAGTTCGGTCAGGGAGCCGACATAGTCTTCCCAGCCGACGCGCTCGCCCACGCCGTTGAAGCGGGCCAGCACCTCGTCCAGACCGGTCGCGAAAGAACCGTCCGCAGCTGCGCGCGCCTCGGCTTCGCTGGCGCCGAAGCCGATGACGAAGTCGCGGATTATGCGGCTGCTTTGGCGCAGGCGCGGCAGGGCGCCGGTCATCATCGTATTGCCGGCCTGGTCGCCGGTCGAGGCGTAGGTCCAGTCCAGCTTGCCGTCCTTCAGATCGGTCAGACCGTCGGACGTCCCCACGAAACCGACGCTGGCCTTTTCGAAGGCCTCGCTAGGCTTCAGGAACAGGTGGGTGTCGCCCTCCCACGCGTGGAAGCCGTCGCGTGTGACCTGACCGCGATCCTCGACGCCGGTGTTGGCGATGTGCGGCTCCAGCATCAGATAGGGCGTCACATCGCCCTTCAGCGCCGTGATGGTGACGCGCAGCACCAAGGCGTTGCGGTCGGGATCGCTGAAGATCTGCTTTTCGATCTCGAAGCGGCCATTCTTGTCCTGGGTCGTCACGCGATAGGCCGGCGAGAGCGGACGCCCTTGGGCGTCCACGTGCAGATATTCGGTGCGGCTGGTAGTGTCGTCGCCTTCGACGACCAGACCGTCCTGGGTCACGCCCGCGAAGCGCAGCGCCTTGATCTGGGCCTCATGGATCAGGCCGTACATGGTCTCGGTCAGGACGCCGTCGGCGATGGAATACCAGACCTTGGACACCGCGCCGGTCGGGCCGCCGTCGCGATACTGGCCATCAACATAGGCCTCGTAAGAGGCGCCGGCGCCGGTCTTGGCCGCGCTGGACCAGACGGGCGGGGCGCCGGGCGCGCCGGGGGCGACGCCCGATTGAGCGCTTGCGGCGGAAGCAAAGGCCAGGCCGGCGGCGCCGGCGAGGCAGAAGGTACGGAAGTGACGCATTGTGGTCCTCACGGGTTGCGCGTGGGGGCGGGGGAAAGAAGGAAGGTCAGAGGCACGTCCAGCCGCTGGTTCCAGGACGCTTCATTGTGCTGGGCGCCGGGGAATACCAGGCTGCGGAAATCGCCGGCACCATAGCCGCGACGGCGGAAGGTCTGGTCCACCTGGGTCTGGAAGACGGCGTAGAACTGATCCAGCGTCTCGTCGCCCCGGTCGAAATAGAAGCGGTGCTCGCCCGGCTCGGGCAGGCCGCGTTCGATCACGCCGGTCCAGGCGGCGACTAGCCGCGTGCGCCAGGCGTCCAGCGCCGCGCCGGGCTCAAGCCCTTCGACCTTCAGCGGCCAATGGGTGGACAGACAGGCGGCGGCCGAAAAGACCTGCGGCCGTTTCATCACTGCATACATCGAAATCAGGCCGCCCATGCTGGAGCCGGCGATCATCGTGGCCTGCGGCCCGGTCAGGGTGCGGTAGGCGCTATCGATGAAGGGCTTCAACTCCTCGACCAGGAACCGCAGATAGGCGTCGGACAAGGACTGGCCGCCGTAGATGGCCTGGACCTCGTCGCGCATGTCGGCGGGCAGGGCGGCGATCAGGTCTGCGGGGACATATTCCCTCAGCCGCAGGTCGGTGTTCCAGACCCCGACCACGATCGGCGTCCGCACCTGACCGCTCGCGATCAGCCGCGTCAGATGCTCGTCCACGCCCCATTCGCCGAAGTTGGCCGTGGCCGGATCGAACAGGTTCTGGCCGTCATGCATATAGAGGACAGGCCAGGCGGCGTCGGACGCCTCATATCCGGGCGGCAGCCAGACCGAGACGTTGCGGGCCTTCACATGGGCCGATGCGACCGCCTCATGCAGCAGCAACCGCCCGCCCGCGAGGGCGCCCCCGGCGCGCGCCGCGCCGGCGAAGGGCAGGGCGGCCATGAGGGCCAAAAGACCCCGACGGTTCATCCGCGATGCTCCTTGACCATCAGCGCGCTGGCGGCGGCCAGGACGAAGGAGACGGCGCCCAGCACAAGGGCCCAGATCGCCTGACCATCGAACAGGGTCTTCAGGATCAGGCCCAGGACCGTGGCGGCCAGCAGCTGCGGCACGACGATGAAGATGTTGAAGACGCCCATATAGACGCCCATTTTTCGGTCCGGCACCGCCGCCGACAGGATGGCGTAGGGCATGGAGACGATCGACGCCCAAGCGAAGCCGACGCCGATCATCGGCAGCCACAACACGCCCGGCTCGCGGATGGCGAAGACGCCGAACAGGCCCGCCGCGCCGAGCATCAGCATCAGGGCATGCGTCGCCTTGCGCCCGATCCGTTTGGCCAAGACCGGCAGGGTGAAGGCCGCCAGGGCCGCCACGCCGTTATAGACCCCGAACAGAACCCCCACCCAGTCCGCACCCGTGGCGTACGCGGCCGAGGTGGTGTCGGTCGCGCCGTAATGGACGCGGGTCACGGCCGCGGTGGTGTAGATCCACATGGCGAACAGGGCGAACCAGCTGAAGAACTGAACCACGGCCAGGCCGCGCATCGTCTCGGGCATGCGGAAGATGTCGTTCAGGATTTCGGTCGCGGCGTTGGTGATGCGGCGACGTTGCATCATGCCGACGGCGATCTGCAGCAGGCCGAACCCGGCGAAGAAGCCCGCCAGGATCAGCAGCTCCTTCTCCAGATCGAGCGCGCCGATCAGCACGAAACCCAGTCCGCCGAGCACCGCGCAGACCAGGCCCGACGTCATCCAGCCCTGGACGCTGCGGGCCGGCGCTTCGGCCTCGACGGGCGCGGTCGGCGCGTCGTCTCGGGCGCGTTCGAAGGCCGCGATCTGTTCGGGGCTGTATTCCTTGGTCGACAGCACCGTCCACAGCACGGCCGAAAACAGGCCGGCGGCGCCGACATAGAAGGCGATCTTGACCGACAGGGGCACTACGCCCGCCTCGGCGGTCGAGGCGATGTCGAAGACGTTGGACAACAGCCACGGCAGGACCGAGGCGAAGACCGCGCCGGCGCCGATGAAAAAGCTCTGCATCGCATAGCCGGCGGTGCGCTGCTCCTCCGGCAGGTTGTCGCCGACGAAGGCGCGGAACGGCTCCATGGTGATGTTGATCGAGGCGTCCATGATCCACAGCATGGCTGCGGCGAACCACAGGCTGGGGCTGTTGGGCATGGCGATCAGGGCCAGGGTGGTGGCGATGGCCCCGACCAGGAAATAGGGCCGCCGCCGGCCGAAGCGGGTCCAGGTCTTGTCGCTGAAATGGCCGATGATCGGCTGGACCAGCAGACCCGTCAGCGGCGCGGCGATCCACAGGATCGCCAGCGAATCCACCTCGGCGCCCAGGGTCTGGAAGATGCGGCTGGTGTTGGCGTTCTGCAGGCCGAAGCCGATCTGGATGCCGAAGAAGCCGACGCACATATTCCAGATCGCCAGGCCGGACAGGCGCGGGCGGTGCGAGAGCAGGGTCATCCGCGTCGCGCCCGGCCGACCGGCACGAACCGGATCGCCTGACCGCCGCCGGGCGCCAGCGCCAGGGTCAGGGTGTCAGACGACGTGACCTCGCGCTGCTCGATGACGATGTCCTCGCGCTTGCCGCGATAGTCGGCGTCGGGCCCGTCGCGATAGATTTCGGCACGATATCGACGACCGGCGTCCAGGAAATCGAGCGGGGCCTTCAGCACGCGCGGATGCTCGTCGGTGACGGCGCCCAAGGCCCAGACATCCGTGCCGCGCTGCTTGCGAACCGTGACGACATAATCGCCCATGGCGGCGTCCAGCGTGCGGCTCTCGCTCCAGTCGACCGGCACATCCTTGATGAACTGGAACGGGCCGGGGTTGGCCTCGTAGTTGACCAGCAGGTCGGCCGCCATCTGGATAGGGCTGTAGATCACGACATAGAGCGCCAGCTGCTTGGCCCAGGTCGTCTGCACGCCGCCGGGGCTGCGTGTCTCCATGCCGAAGATGCCGGGCGTATAGTCCATCGGACCGGCCAGGAGGCGGGTGAAGACCAGGTTCGGCTCATGCTCGGGCGGATTGCCGGGATTGCCCCAGGCCGAATATTCCATGCCGCGCTGGCCCTCGCGGCTGATGATGTTCGGATAGGTGCGGCGAAGGCCGGTGTCCTTGAACGGCTCGTGGGCGTTGACGGCGACCTTGTGGCGATAGCCGGCCTCGACCACGCGCATGTGGTGCTGGGCCATCGCCTGGCTCTCGTGCCAGGCCATGGCCATCTGTCCGTCCGGCCCGGCGACGCGCGCGCCTTGCGCGTCGGCGACATAGCCGGTCTTCACCGAATGGACGCCGAGGCGTTCATACAGGGCCATGGCCGGTTCGAGCTGCTGCTCATAGTGGAAGGCGTTGCCGCCGGTCTCGTGGTGGCCGATCAGCTGCACGCCCTTGGACCGCGCGTGGGCGCAGACCGCTTCGATATCGAAATCGGGATAGGCCTCGGTGAAGCTGAAGTCCGAACCGTTGGCGAACCACTGGCCGTCCCAGCCCTTGTTCCAGCCTTCGACCAGCACCCCGCCCAGCCCGTGTTTGGCGGCGAAGTCGATGTGTTTGATCGCATTCTCGGTCGTGGCGCCGTGCTTGGGCCCGGAGTTCCAGGTCTTCAGGTCCAGGTGCATCTCCCACCAGACGCCGACGTACTTCATCGGCTTGAACCAGCTGACGTCGCCCAACTTGTTGGGCTCGTTCAGGTTCAGGATCAGGCTGGAATCCAGCAGGCCCGCGGCGCTGTCGGAGATTTGCAGGGTCCGCCAGGGCGTGTTGAACGGCGCCTCGCGCACTACCGCCGCATTGGTCAGGCCCGGCGTCAGCTGAGCGCGGAACTTGGTTTCCTCCGACCGGCGCAGGTTCATCCCTGCATAGTCGATGCAGGCCGCCTCGTGGATGGAGACGTGCAGGCCCGACTGGCCCCGAACCGTCATCGGCGTCTGGGCGCTGCCGACCGCATCGATGGGCGTGCGGCTGTAGAGATATTCCTCGCGGTTCCATTCCCAGGCCGGGCACCACAGGGCCTCGCCGTTTTCGGCCAGGTTGAACTCGGTGATTTCCGACCCGATGCGGACGGTGGTCAGGCCGGCCTGCTGCGGGAACTCATAGCGGAAGCCCAGACCGTCGTCGTACAGCCGGAAGACCACGTCCACGCGGCGTCGCAGACCGCCGGTCTCGGCATAGGCGACGCGCCATTCGTTGTAGTGGTTGCGGATGAACTGCCGCTCGCCCCACGGCTGCTCCCAAGTGTCGTCGACCGTGACCGGCTGGCCTGCGGTCAGGGTCAGGCCGCGCTCGATGGCCGGGGCGTCGGTCAGCAGGAAGCCCAGCTTGGACGGCGCCACGACGACCCGGCCCTGACGCAGCACCGAATACATCGGCCGTCCGTCGTTGTCGGTGAAGGCCTCGACCGTCAGCACGCCGCCCGGCGAGGACGCCCGGGCATAATTCGGCGCGGTCTGGGCGCGCACGCCCGTCGCCCCCAGAGCCAGGATCGATACGCCGCCAAGGGCCAGGAAGGATCTGCGCTTCATCATGGGAACTCCGTTACGCCGCCTCTTGCCAACCGCCGCGAACGGTGGCTGAAATATTTGCAGAAAATTTTGCAGCTTCACCATGCTGCTGTAAGGACCCGCGACTTTGAGCCGCAAGACCACTCGTTTGGAAGACATCGCCCGCCTGGCCGGCGTGTCCATCGCCACCGCCTCGCGCGCCCTGAACGACAGCCCCGCCGTCAACGATCGCACCAAACAGACGATCTGGAAGCTGGCCAAGGAACACGACTATCCGTTCCGCCGTCACATGCCCGCCGGTCCGATCGGCGCACAGGGCACCATCGCCCTGGTGGTGCCGCGCCCGCAGGGGCGCGAAGGGCGCCTCAGCGACCCCTTCTTCCTGGAACTGCTGGCGGGGGTTGGCGAAGCGGCGCGCGAACGCGGCTGCGACCTGCTGATGAGCCATATCTCGCCCGCCAACTATGACGAGCTGTCGGCCGCGCTGAACACCAGCCGTGCAGACGGCGTGATCTTCCTGGGCCAATCCAGCCTGCATTCGGCCTTCAATCGTCTGGTCGATGCCGATCATCGTTTCGTCGTCTGGGGCGCCGAACTGCCCGACCAGGACTATTGCTCCATCGGCTCGGACAACATCTCGGGCGGGCGCCGCGCGACGTTGCATCTGGCGCGGCTGGGGCGAAAGCGCATCGTCTTCCTGGGCGATCTGGATCCGCCAGAGGCCATGCAACGGCATCGGGGCTATCTGGACGCCTTGAGCCAGAGCGCGTTGGACGTGGACGCCGACCTGATCGTGCCTGCGCATTTCGAGGTCGAATCTGCAGAGGCCGCCGTGGACGCCCTGATCCGACGTGGGCTGGATTTCGATGGCGTCGTGGCTGCGTCCGACCAAATCGCCCTGGGCGCCGTGCGTGCCCTGTTGCACGCCGGCGTCGAGGTGCCGGGCCAGGTCTCGGTCATCGGTTTCGACAATGTGCCGTTCAGCCGCTACTCGCGCCCGGCGCTCAGCACCATCGCTCAGGACACCATGAAGGCCGGCCGGTTGATGGTGTCCAAACTGCTGGATCACGGCGGCGCCGCAGCAGGCCGTTCCGAGCGCGTTCCGACCGAGCTGATAGTTCGCGAGACCTGCGGCGGCTGAACCCGTCATCCGGCGTCGGCAAAGATCAGGCCGGCCAGCGGCCTCAGCGTCGATCCGTCCGCCTCGGTCCAGTTGACCGCCGCGATCCGCCGCGCGCCGGCGGGCGTTGACCAGTCCACGGCCTCAAAGCCCAGGTTGAACACGCACAGCAAACGCTCGCCGCCCTCGGCCCGTTCGAACCGGCGGAAGACGACCAGGTCGCCCGCGCTTTCGATCTCGAGCCCGCCGGTCCGCAGCGCCGGATGGGCTTGACGCAGGGCGATGATGCGGCGCGCGGCGTGCAGGATCGATGTCGGGTCCGCCTCCTGCGCATCCACCGCCAATGCCAAGTGGCGCGGATCGACCGGCAGCCAGGGCTCCACCGTCGAGAAGCCGGCGTTGGGCGCCGAGGCCACCCAGGGGATCGGCGTGCGGGCGCCGTCGCGGCCCAGTGTCTCGGGCCAGTTGGCGATGGCCTCGGGATCGACCAGCCGCTCGAACGGCACCTCGGCCTGAGGCAGGCCCAGCTCCTCGCCCTGATAGACGAAGACATTGCCGCGCAGGCACATCAGCAGCAGCAGGGCCATTTCCGAGAAAGCCTTCTCGTCCCGGCCCTGGGCCCAACGCGATACGGCGCGCGGCGCATCGTGGTTGGAGAAGGTCCAGGACGGCCAGCCCTCGCCCTGCTGATCCGGCCACATCCCATCGCCCACGCCGATCAGTTCGCTCTTCAGCGTATCGGCGTAGAGATAGAGGAAGCCGTAGGCCGAGTGCAGACGGTCGTTCCCGGCGGTGAATTCCTTCATCTCGCGATCGGCGTGATCACCGCCGACCTCCGCCACCGTGAACCGGCCTTCATAGCTGTCGGTCAGGGCGCGGATGCGGTTCAAGAAGCCGATGATGTCCGGGTGGGACTGATTGTAAATCTTGTCCTGGAAATCGAACGGCCGCGTGCGCTTCTTGCCGTCTTGGATCGGCGGATTGTCGCGCAGGGACGGGTCGTGGATGGCGAAGTTGATCGCATCCAGACGGAAGCCGTCCACCCCCCGATCTAGCCAGAACCGCGCCGCCGCGATCAGGGCGTCCTGAACCGCCGGGTTCCTGACGTTCAGCTGAGGCTGCGAGGCCAGAAAATTATGCATGTAGTACTGGCCGCGCCGCGCGTCCCAGGTCCAGGCCGGGCCGCCGAACACCGACTGCCAGTTCGACGGCGGCGAGCCGTCCGGCTTGGCGTCGGCCCAGACATACCAGTCGGCGTGCTCGCCGTTTCGGCTGGCGCGGCTGTCGGTGAACCAGGGATGTTCGTCCGAGGTATGTGAGAAAACCTGATCGATGACGACCTTCAGCCCTAGGGCATGGGCGCGCGCGATCAGGGCGTCGAAGTCGGCCAGCGTGCCGAAGATCGGATCGACGTCGCAATAGTCCGACACGTCGTAGCCGAAGTCCTTCATCGGCGACGTGAAGAAGGGCGACAGCCAGACGCCGTCGACGCCTAGAGAGGCGACGTGGTCGAGGTGCTGGGTGATCCCCTTCAGATCGCCGACGCCGTCGTCGTTGGAGTCGGCGAAGCTGCGCGGATAGATCTGATACAGCACCGCGCCGCGCCACCAGTCGTGCGCCAATGCGGGGACGGCGTCAGACGTGGAAAGATCGAGGGGCAGGGCAGTCACGGCACGCTCTTGCAGACGAGGTAATCGAGGGGGGGCACGCGAACGGCGACGCTGGCGGGTGCGGAGGATTCGGGTGCGCAATCGCCGCGCAGAGCTTGCCACCGCAGCGAGCTCGGCTCCACCTCGACTTGAGCGGCGACGGGCGCAGTTGAGGTGTTGAACAGAGCCAGGATCTCCGATCCGTCCTCGCTGACGCGCGACAGGGCGAGCAGACCGGGCTTGTCGCCATAGGCGCGCACGACCTGACGGCCGCGTCGCAGGGCCGGCTCTTCAGCGCGGATGCGGGTCATCTCTGCGATCGCCTGATATAGGGGGGCGTCCGTGGAATAGGCCGGCTGGCGACCGCCAACGGGCGTCTCGTTCGCATAGACCGGCGTGCGGCTGGGCCACATGTCCTGGCGCGAGTTTCCGTATCCACCCGCGCCGGCGAAGCCCTGTTCATCCCCGTAATAGAGCGTGGGCACGCCCCGGCTGAACATCATCAGGGCATGCGCCAGTTTGATGCGCGCCAGCACCTCGGCGTCGTCGGCGTTCGGATTAGCCTGTTTCACGAAGAAGCCGACCCGGCCCATGTCATGGTTGCCCAGGAAGGTCGGCAGGATGGCGGCGGTCTCGGCGCCTTTGTCATAGATCGTGTCGGCGTCGAACAGCTTGGCCAGCGCATCGGTCCCGACCTTGCCGGCCGCCACATCGGTCGCCTGCTTCTGGAATGGGAAGTCCAGCACCGCCGGATAGCCATCGACCCGCGTGAACCGCGCCGTCACCGCCGGATCGGGATCATAGACCTCGCCGAAGATGTGGAAGTTCGGAATGCCCTTGGCTTCGGCGCGGGCGATCATGGCGGGGATGAAGGCCTGCCAGAAGTCCGGGTTCACATGGCGGGCGGTGTCGATGCGGAAGCCGTCGATGCCGTATTTGTCGATCCAGCCGCCGAAGATGTCGATCATGCCCTGAATGACCACCGGGTCCTCGGTCAGCAGGTCGTCCAGCCCGGCGAAATCGCCGTCCAGGCTGCTTTCGCCGGTGAAGGTGCTCTCACCCCGATTGTGATAGTGGATCGGATCGTTCAGCCAGGCCGGAACCTTGGCGTTCTCCTCGCCCGCCGGGACATAGGGTGTGTAGGCGTAGTCGGCCCGGGTCAGGCGCGAGAAGTCGCGACCGTCGAAGCCTTCATTGATCGGCGCACCGTCGACGCCGCCGCGACGGGTATAGGGATAGTCGGCGCGACTGCGATAGGCGCAGCGGCCTTCCGGGCATTCGCGATACTGGATGACGTCGGCGGTATGGTTGGCGACGATGTCCAGATAGACCTTCATCCCGCGCGCATGGGCCGCCTCGACCAGGGCGCGCATCGCAGCCTCGTCGCCGAAGTGCGGATCGACGGCGGTCAAGTCGGTGATCCAGTAACCGTGGTGCGCCGCGCCGGTGTAGTCGCCATGGCTCTGCACCGGCTTGTTCTTGAACACGGGTGCCAGCCAGACCGCCGTCGCGCCAAGGCCCTGGATATAGTCCAGCTGTTGGGTCACCCCCGCCAGGTCGCCGCCATGATAAAAATCGGTATCGGCCGGATCGAACCCGCTCTTCAGCCGGTCAGCGGTATAACCGCCGTGGTCATTCGATGCATCGCCATTGGCGAAGCGATCCGGCAGCAGGAAGTAGATCACCTCGTCCTGAGGAAGGCGTTGACGTAGGGCTGACAGGGCGTCTTCGGCCTGGCGCGTTTGCGCCGTCGTCGGCGTTGCAAAGCCGCTCAGCAGGGCCGCCGCCGCCATCGCCGCGTGCAGTCCGGCCCCTTTGGAGGATCCCCTCGCCATGACGCTCACTCCCTTGCGTCTGGAAAGTGCAAAGCCTTCCAGATCGATTTGCAAGATTTTGCAGCAATGTGCGGGGCTGTCAACGCGTCGGTGAAATGCTGCGATGCGTCATAAACACAGCGCGAGACCGCACATTCCGGTGCCTTGGCAAGCTATGAACCGGCGTCAAGTGCGACGGAAATCAGGCCCCCGCATTAACTGCTTGCAACATTCCAAAAGATTTGCATATTTTTGCGACGGCTTCAGATCGCGACGTTCAGAATCGCGGTCAGCCCCAGGGAGGATGACCATGTTCCAACGTCTCAACCGGCGCGCACGCCTGCTATCCGGCGTCGCCTTCGGCGCAGCCGCCCTGATGGCGGTCGGCTCGGCCCACGCACAAACCGCCGCCGCGACAACGCAGGCCGACGATCAGGCGACGCAGGTCGATGAGATTGTCGTCACCGGCATTCGTCGTTCGATCGAAGCTGCGATCTCGGCCAAGGCCAACAACACCTCGATCGTCGAAGTCATCTCGGCCGAAGACATCGGCAAGCTGCCGGACGTCTCGATCGCCGAATCCCTGGCGCGCCTGCCGGGCGTGACCATGCAGCGCCTCGACGGCCGCAGCCAGGCGATCTCCATCCGTGGCTTGGGCCCCGACTTCACCACCGCCCTGCTGAATGGGCGCGAACTGGTCACCACCGGCGACAACCGCGGCGTCGAGTTCGACCAGTTCCCCGCCGAACTGCTGAACAGCGTCGTCGTCTACAAGACCCCGGACGCGGCTCTGATTGGTCAAGGTCTGGGCGGCACCGTCGACCTGCGCACCGTTCGCCCGCTGGCATACGGCCGTCAGGCCATCGCTCTGAACTATCGTCATGAGTGGAACGAGCTGGGCGCCCTGAACTCGGGCACGACCGACAACGGCGACCGCTACACCATCTCCTATATCGATCAGTTCCTGGACGGCACGCTGGGCGTGGCCCTGGGCTACGCCCACATGAGTTCGCCCTATCAGTCCGAGCGCTTCAACGCCTGGGGCTATCCCAACTACACGGACGGCAATCTGCTGACCGGCGGTGTGAAGCCCTATGTGATGTCGTCGGAGCTGGAGCGCGACGGCTATGTGGGCGTGCTGGAATGGCGCCCGAACGATCGCATCCACTCGACGATCGACGCCTTCTATTCCGAGTTCAAGAACACCCAGGTCCTTCGCGGCATCGAATTCCCGCTGGCGTGGGGTGGTTCCTCTGGTGACTGCACCGTGAACGTCCCGTCGGCGGTCTGCCGTCCCGGCCCCGCGCTGCGCCCTGGCTACACGGTCCAGGACGGCCTGATCGTCGCCGGCACCTGGGACAACATCAAGGGTGTGGTCCGCAACGACCTGAACAAGCGCGACAGCAACATCACCGCCTTGGGCTGGAACACCGAGTTCACGCTCAGCGACGACTGGTCGGCGAACCTGGACCTGAGCTATTCGAAGGTCGAGCGTAACGACATCATCCTGGAAACCAACGCCGGCACCGGCCGCAACGTTAACGGCGCGCTGGACACTCTGGGCTTTGAACTGACCGACGATGGCGTGACCCGCTTCACCAGCCGTCTGAACTACGCCGATCCGAACCTGATCCGCATCACCAGCCCGCAAGGCTGGGGCGGCGACGTCATTCCTGGCGGTCAGGCCGGTTATATGAACACGCCGTCCATCGAGGACGAGATCAAGGCCGCTCGCTTCTCTGTGACGCGTGAACTGCACCAGAGCCCGTTTAAGTCGATCGACTTCGGCGCCAACTACACCGAGCGTCAAAAGAGCTTCGTCAACGACCAGTTCTATCTCGGCGTCCCCGGCGGCGGCGATCTGACCGTGCCTTCAGCCTTCCTGCTGGACCCGACCGACCTTGGCTATCTCGGCATCAGCGCCGTGCTGAGCTACGACGCTCTCGGCCTGGTCAATAGCGGCGCATTGAACCGCGTCCGCAACCCGAACGCCGACGTAACGGCCGGCAACTGGGAAGTGACGGAAAAGGTCTCGACCGCCTACGTCCGCGCCAACATCGATCACAACCTGTTCGGCCGGGCCCTGACCGGCAACGTCGGCATGCAGTTCGTCTATACCGACCAAAGCTCCAGCGGCTTCTCGGCGCGGCAGGTCGGACCGGGCGTCTCCGAGACCATCGCGGTGACGGGCGGCGACGAATATCTGGAGATTTTGCCTAGCGCGAACTTCATCCTGGAAACCGGCGAGGACATGTTCGCGCGTCTGGCAGTTTCGCGCACCTTGGCCCGTCCGCGCATGGACGATATGCGCGCCTCGCGAAACTACAGCTATAACCCCAGCTTGGCCCAATCGACCGACATCAACCGTTCCCCCTGGGGCGGCGGCGGCGGCAACCCGGAACTGCGGCCGTACATCGCGGACGTGATCGACGTGTCGTTCGAGAAGTATTTCGCCAACCGCAAGGGCTACATCTCGCTGGCGGCTTTCTACAAGAACCTGGAAAGCTACGTCTTTAATCGCAATCAGATCTTCGACTTCACCGGCTATCCGATCGGCGTGATTTCGCCAACGAACCCCGAGCCAGCCTTGCGCCAAGGCCTGGTCGGCGCGCCTGACAATGGCGAAGGCGGCTGGATCAAGGGCCTTGAGCTTTCAATCTCGGCGCCGTTCGACATCTTCCATCCGGCCCTGGAAGGTTTCGGCGCCCAGTTCAGCGCCTCGACCACGGACAGCGAAGTCCAGCCGGATCCGACCCAGGCCCCGACCGCCCTGCCGGGTCTGTCGGAGAACGTGATCAACGGCTCTCTCTACTATGAGCGCTACGGCTTCCAGTCGCGGATTTCGGCCCGCTATCGCTCGGATTACCTGGGCGAAGTCGCCGGCTTCGGCAACGGCCGCACCCTGCGTTCGGTCGCGGCGGAAACCGTGGTCGACGCCCAGGTCGGCTATGAGTTCCAGTCCGGTCCGCTGGAAGGCCTGTCGGTTCTGGCTCAGGTCAACAACCTGACCGACGAGCCGTTCAAGACCTTCGAGAACGGCGATGAGCGCCGGACCATCGACTATCAGCACTACGGCCGCACCTTCGCCGTCGGGCTGAACTACAAGTTCTGATTTCCCCTCTCTTCTGAGCAAACTTGGGCCGCCGCGTTCGCGAGGCGGCCCTTTTCTTTGCCTGCGCCACGGCCCGGCGGGAAAGTTTCGTTACAGAGCGCGCTTTTCGGCTGGACGCGCCTTTCGCGATGTCCGAACCAAGCAGGATGAGAACCGCGCGATCACAGCGCGGCCGTTCGATTTCACTGGGGGATCATTCATGACCGTTCCGGACGCCGGAAAACGCCAGGGCGCAGGCCTGGCCTTCGCCTATGTCACCACGCTGTTCTTCGCCTGGGGCTTTGCGACCTCGCTGATCGACCCGTTGATCGCGGCGGTTAAGCGGGTGTTCGACCTGAACAACGCCGAGGCCTTCCTGACCACCTTCGCCTGGTTCATCGCCTACGGGCTGATGTCCCTGCCGGCGGCCTCCGTCCTCAGCAAGCTGGGCTACAGCCGCTCGATCATCGGCGCCCTCATCGTCATGGTCGCGGGCTGCTTGATCGTGCCGGCCGCCACCGCCGCCGACTGGTATCCCGGCGTCCTGATCGCCCTGTTCGTCATCGCCTCGGGCGTCACCCTGCTGCAGGTCGCGGCCAACCCGCTGGTCGCCGAGCTGGGCAGCCCCAAGGGCGCCTCCAGCCGTCTGAACCTGTCGCAGGCCTTCAACTCGCTGGGCACGACCGTGGGGCCATGGCTGGGCTCGCACGTTCTGCTGACGGGCGGCGTCTTCGCCGCTGGCGCTGTGGTCACCGCCGCGACCCGCACCCAGTCGCTGCGCAGCATCGACATGGCCTTCCTGGGCATGGGGGCCTTCTTCGCCTTGATCGCCGTCTTCATCTTCACGGCGCGCAAGAAGATCAATGCGGCGGCGCCTGAATCGCACAATGCGGTTTCGCCCTTGAAGGCTCTGTCGTCGCCGTGGGCCGTTTTCGGCGCCTTGGCCATCTTCCTCTACGTTGGTTCCGAAGTCGCCATCGGCGGCATGCTGACCAACTTCCTGGAAAGCCCAGACATCCTGAACGCCCCCATCGAGACGGCGGGCAAGATGGTGGCCCTGTATTGGGGCGGCGCCATGGTCGGCCGCTTCATCGGTTCGGCCGTCTTGACCAAGGTGCGCCCCGGCATCGTCCTGGCCTGCTGCACCGTCGCGGCGGCCGTCCTGTGCCTGACAGTCAGCCAGATCGGCGGGCCGACGGCGGCCTATGCCGTTCTGTCGATCGGCCTGTTCAACTCGATCATGTTCCCGACTATCTTCACCCTGACGCTGGAGCGCTCGACCGCTCCGACTTCGGCGACGTCGGGCCTGCTGGTGTTCGGCATCATCGGCGGCGCCCTGCTGCCCCAAGTCGCGGCGCATATCGCCGATGCGGCCGGCAAGCTGCAGCCCGCCTTCATCGTGCCGATGCTGGGCTACATCGGCCTGACGATCTTCGCCATCGGCTGCATCCGCACCAAGGCGCGGACCGAAGTGACCTCGACCGCCTCGCACTGAGCCGGTCGCCGGACAAGACGAAGGGCGCGGAGGCCAACCTCCGCGCCCTTTTTCGTTTCCGCGATGGGATCAGCCGTCGATCAGGGACTGAAGAATCGGCGCCAGGCGGTCGCGCATTTTTTCGCACTGGGCGGGTTCGATGTTGAAACTGCCGCCGCCCAGTTCGCGACTGACCGACATGCCCATGATGAAGCCGGCCAGCAGCCGCGCGCGCACGGTGGCGTCCGGCCCGCTCAGCCACTCCTCCAGCGGGCCGAAGAACCGCTGGGTGCAGGTGGTCTGAACCATCTCCGACGCCTTGGCCGAGCCGATGGAGCGCAGCATGATCGACATGCCCTTCAGCTTTTCGGCCTTCTTGGGTTCGAAGACGATCTCGTGGGCGACGCGCCGGCCGAAGTCGGATTTCTCACCCTGCATCAGGGCGCTGCCGTCGCCGCAGCTGTCCAGGGCGGCTAGGAACAGATCGTCCTTGGAGCCGAAGTAGCGGCTGATCAGGGCCGCATCGACGCCGACATCGCGGGCGATGTCGCGCATGCCCACGTCGTCATAGCTCTCGGCCGCGAATCTCTCGCGCGCAGCATCGAGAATGGCCGTGCGCGTGGCGGCGGCGTTTCTCGGGCGTGGGCCGGGACATAACAAGGTGATGACACTCCACAGACAATAACCGTAGATCACATATGGCTTTGTCAACGCCTGTTGACAAGCGCCACGGCTCCGACCATTAAGTCACCACGCGTTGACAAGGCCGACTCCCCATCGGCCTCTGTCCGCACGACAGGGATTTACCTCCGACAGGGAGATGCGCAGATGCGCGGGCTGAAGATTGCGGCGGTATCCGTCATGGTGACGGGTGCGCTTTATGGTTGTTCCCCAAAGGCAGAGGCGCCGGCGCAAGGCGCGCCGCCCGTGACAGTGGCTGTGCCGCTGAAGGAGCAGGTGCGGGACTGGGACGAGTTCACCGGTCGCTTCGAAGCGGTCGAGAGCGTGGACGTGCGCGCCCGCGTCGGCGGCTATATCCAGGCGGTTCACTTCCGCGACGGTCAGATGGTCCAAAGGGGCCAACTGCTGTTTACCCTGGATCCGCGCCCGGCCCAGGCCGCCTTGGCGCAGGCTCAGGCTCAGGTGGCCCAGGCCCAATCGCAACTGTCGCTGGCCCGCGCCAACCTGGCCCGCAGCGAGGCCCTGCTGGCCTCTCAGGCGGTGTCCAAGGCCGAGTATGATTCCAACAAGGCGGCCGTCGATGCGGCTCAGGCCAATCTGGCGGCCGGCAACGCCGCCGTCCGCAACGCACGCCTGAACCTGGAATACACTCGGGTCACCGCGCCGACCTCGGGTCGCGTATCCGACCGTCGCGTCGATCCGGGCAACGTCATCGCCGGCGGTTCGTCGGCCGGCGACATCCTGACCACCATCATCTCGGGCGGCCCGATCCACTTCGTCTTCGACGGCTCGGAAGCGGTCCTGCTGAAATACCTGCGTCAGGGCGGCGCCAATCAGGGCGCGGTCGTCAATGTGCGCCTGCAGGACGAAAGCACCTACAAGCATACCGGCCGTCTCGACTTCTCGGACAACGCCGTGGACACCGCCTCGGGCGTGATCCGTCTGCGCGCCATCCTGCCCAACGCCGACGGCTTCCTGCGCCCCGGCATGTTCGGCAGCGCCCAGGTCGCGGGCGCCGGCGCCTATGACGCCCTGCTCGTCCCGGATTCGGCCATCGGCACCGATCAGGCCCGCCGCACCGTCGCCGTGGTCAACGCCGACGGCACCGTGACGAACAAGGCCGTTCAGCTCGGCCCGATCGTGCAGGGCTTGCGCGTCGTCCGTTCGGGCCTGGCCCCGACTGACCGCGTCATCATCGCGGGTCTGCAACGCGCCGCCCAGCCGGGCTCCAAGGTCACGCCCAAGAACGGCAAGATCGAACCCGTCGCCGGCGATGCGTCCCAGGCGCCCGTCACCCAGTCGGCGCCCGCGTCCAGCGCCTCCTTCGCCAACAGCCTGCCGGCCGGCTAAGCCATGAACATCTCCCGCTTCTTCATCGACCGGCCGATCTTCGCGGCCGTGATCGCGGTGGTGATCTCCATCATCGGCATCGCCGCCTATC
This sequence comes from Brevundimonas sp. ASV9, assembly GCF_016429195.1. Lineage (GTDB taxonomy): Bacteria > Pseudomonadota > Alphaproteobacteria > Caulobacterales > Caulobacteraceae > Brevundimonas. The sequence goes on along the minus strand of NZ_JAELUF010000031.1, from coordinate 15,898 downwards.
CGCTTCTGCCGCTGTCGCAGTACCCGGAGATCGCGCCGCCGACGATCACCATCAACGCCGCCTATCCCGGCGCCTCGGCCGAGACCCTGGCCGAAACCGTCGCCGCCCCCATCGAGCAGGAGGTGAACGGCGTCGAGAATATGCTCTACATCTCCTCCTCGTCCACATCGGACGGGGCGGTGGCCATCACCGTGACCTTCCAGCCCGGCACGGACCTGGATTCGGCACAGGTGCTGGTCCAGAACCGGGTGGCGCTGGCCGAACCCCGCCTTCCCGAGGCGGTTCGCCAGACGGGCGTCGTGGTCAACAAGGCCGAGAGCGGCTTCCTGATGATCCTGGGCCTGACGTCGCCCGACGGCACCCTGGATAACGACTATGTCGGCAACTACGCCAACTCCACGCTGCGGGACCGTCTGCTGCGGATCGAGGGCGTGGGCGCGGTTCAGGTGTTCGGCGGCGGCAACTATTCGATGCGCGTCTGGATCGACCCGGCCAAGGCGGCCGAGCGCGGTCTGACGGGTCCCGAGATCGTCTCCGCCTTGCGCGCCCAGAACGTCCAGGCCGCCGCCGGCTCCATCGGCCAGCCGCCGTTCCCCAACAGCGCGGCCGCCTTCCAGCTGCCGGTTCAGGTCCAGGGACGTCTCAGCGATCCCAATGAGTTCGCCAACGTCGTCCTGAAGACCGACGCCCAAGGCCGCGTCACCTATCTGCGCGACGTGGCGCGGATCGAACTGGGCGCCCAGGACTACGGCATCCGCGGCTTCTTTGACGGCCAGCGCGGCGTCGGCATCGCCATCGTGCAACAGCCGGGCGCCAACGCCCTGGGCACCGCCGATCGAGTCCTGAAAGAGGTCGAGGCCCTGAAGTCCGAAGTGCCCGCTGGCATGAAGGTGGACGTGCCCTACAACCCGACCGAATTCGTCGCCGCCTCGGTGGAGTCGGTTCAGCACACCCTGGTCGAAGCCGTCATCCTGGTCATCATCGTGGTCATGGTCTTCCTGCAGACCTGGCGGGCGGCCATCATCCCCATCGTCGCCATTCCCGTCGCCTTGGTCGGCACCTTCGCGGTGCAGCTGGCGCTGGGCTATTCGATCAACTCCCTGTCCCTGTTCGCCCTGGTCCTTGCGGTAGGCATCGTCGTCGATGACGCCATCGTCGTGGTCGAGAACGTGGAGCGGGCCATCGGAGAGGGGCTCAGTCCCAAGGAGGCCGCCTATCGATCGATGCAGGAGGTCTCCGGCGCCCTGATCGCCATCGGCCTGGTGCTGGTGTCGGTGTTCGTGCCGACGATGTTCGTGCCCGGCATCCCCGGCATCTTCTATCGCCAGTTCGCGGTCGTCATCGCCTCGGCCTCGGTCATCTCCTTGTTCGTGTCCCTGACGCTGTCGCCGGCCATGGCCGCCCTACTGCTGAAGCCGCACAAGAAGGATCACGAGCACGCTCGCAAGCCGGGCGTCCTGGGCACGGTCGTCTATTACGGCGGCTGGGCCGGGCGGAAGTTCAACGAGGGTTTCGACTGGCTGTCGGATCGTTACGGACGCCTGACCGCGCGTCTGGTGCGCACGGTCGGTCTGGTGCTGATCATCTATGCCGGTCTTCTGGGCCTGACCGCCTGGCGTCTGGTGGACACCCCTTCGGGCTTTATCCCTGAACAGGATCAGGGCTTCCTGATCGGCGTCATCCAACTGCCGGCCGGTGCATCTCTGGACCGCACCCAGGCGGTGATGGAACGCGCCACCAAGATCATCCAGGGCACTTCCGGGGTGAACGGCACCGTGGCCTTCGCGGGTCTCGATGGTTCCAGCTTCTCGTTCGGCTCGAACGCCGCCACCATCTTCGTGCGCCTGAACGGCTTCGAGGAACGCTCCAAGGAACAGGCCGCCACGGCCCTGGCCGGCGCCATCACCCAGGCCACCGGACAGATAGAGGACGCGCAGATCTTCGTCATCGCCCCGCCGGCGGTCCAGGGTCTGGGCACCGGCAACGGTTTCTCGATGATGATCCAGGACCGCGAAGGCGCCGGTTATCGTCCGCTGGAAGGCGCGACCTTCGCCATGATGGGCGCCGCCGCCCAGAAGCCGACCGAGGTCAGCCAGGTCTTTTCGACCTACAACACGGCCTCGCCGCGCATCACCGCCGACGTCGACCGCGACAAGGCGCTGATGCTGGGTGTCCAACCCAGCTCTGTGTTCGACACCCTGGGCGTCTATCTGGGCTCGTCCTACGTCAACGACTTCAACATGTTGGGCCGCACCTTCCGGGTGACGGCGCAGGCGGAGCCGACGGCGCGCGACGACATCGCCGACATCGCCAATCTGAAGACCAAGTCGTCCACCGGCGCCATGGTGCCGATCGGATCGGTGGCCAATCTGGTCAACGATTCTGGTCCGGCGCGGATCGTACGCTACAACCTGTTCCCCGCGGCCGAGCTTCAGGGCAACGCTGCGGCAGGGGTCTCCTCCGGAGAGGCGCTGCAGGTCATGGAAACCATGGCCGCCCAGACCCTGCCGCAGGGCTTCTCCTACGAGTGGACGGGTCTGGCCTACCAGCAGAAGGCGGCGGGTTCCGGCGCGACGGTCATTTTCCTGATGGCGGTGGTGTTCGTCTTCCTGGTGTTGGCGGCTCAGTATGAAGCGTTCACGCTTCCGCTGGCGGTCATTCTGATCGTGCCGATGTGTCTGCTGGCGGCCATCATCGGGGTCAACCTGCGCGGCCTGGACAACAACATCCTGGTCCAGATCGGGCTGGTCGTTCTGATCGCCTTGGCGGCCAAGAACGCCATCCTGATCGTCGAGTTCGCCAAACAGGCCGAAGAAGAGCAAGGCATGAACCGGTTCGAGGCTGCGGTCGCCGCCGCCAAGACCCGTCTGCGTCCGATCCTGATGACCTCCTTCGCCTTCATCCTCGGCGTCGTGCCGCTGATGCTGGCCTCGGGGCCGGGCGCGGAGATGCGTCAGTCGCTGGGCACGTCCGTCTTCTCGGGCATGCTGGGCGTGACCTTCTTCGGCCTGATCTTCACCCCGGTCTTCTATGTGGTCAGCCGCTGGCTGTCCTCGAAACTGCCGCAAGGCAAGAAACCGACCCCGACGCCTGACCGTCCTTCGGACCGGCCCGTGCGTTATGACGAAACCAGCGACCTGACCGATCCGAACGCGCCTGCGCCCGCGACCGGCCGGGGAGGGGACATCTGATGACCCGCAAAAAGACCCTCAGCTTCCTGACCGCCGCAGCCTCCAGCGCCCTGCTGGCCGCCTGCGCGGTCGGACCCAAGGCGCCGGTCGCCGACCTGCCCGTCGCCGGCACGGGCGCCTTCGTCGGCTCGGCCAGCCCCACCGTTTCGACCGCTGCGGCGCGCGACGACTGGTGGCGGCTGTACGAAGACCCCACGCTGGACGCCCTGATCCAGCAGGCCTTCGCCGAGAACAACCAGCTCGAGGCCGCCTTCGCCAACCTGCGCGCGGTCCGGGCTTCGCTGTCGGAGGCCCGCATCGGCCGTTTCCCGACCACGACGACCAGCGCCCAGGCGCAGCGCAGCCGCGCCTCGGCCGCCACCGTTCAGGGCCTGCCCGCCGGGCAGGATGCGCCCGAGATCGACACCTATGACGTCGGCATTCAGGCGGCCTATGAGGTCGACCTGTTTGGACGCGTGGAATCCACCATCCGCGCCGCCCGCGCCGACGCCCGCGCCGCCGAGGCCGCCCTGGCCACGGTCCAGGTGACGGTCGCGGCCGAGACGACCCGCGCCTATGCTGATGCGTGCTCGGCCAATGCGCAGATCGCGGTGGCCGAACGGACGCTGGAGTTGCAACGCAACACCGCCAATCTGACACAGACCCTGCTCGACGGCGGGGCGGGCACGGGGCTGGACGTGGCCAGCGCCCGCGCGGCCCTGGCCCAGACGGCGGCGACCCTGCCGACCCTGCGCGCAGCCCGTAACGAGGCGCTGTTCCGCCTGGCGACCCTGACCGGGCGCACCCCGGCCGAGGCCAGCCAGGCCGCCGCGGCCTGCGTGCGTCCGCCCCAGCTCAGCCAGCCGATCCCGGTCGGCGATGGCGCGGCGCTTCTGGCCCGCCGTCCCGACGTGCGCCAGGCCGAGGCCGAACTGGCCGCCGCCGCCGCCCGCGTGAACGTGGCGACCGCCAACCTGTTTCCGCAGATCAGCCTGGGCGGGTCCTTCGGCTCCACCGCGCTGGACGCTGGCGAACTGGGCGACGACCAGAACTTCCGCTTCAGCTTCGGTCCGCTGATCAGCTGGTCCTTCCCCAACGTCTTCGCCGCCCGCGCCCAGATCAAGGCCGCCGGCGCCCGTTCGGACGCGGCGCTGGCGACCTTCGACCAGACGGTGCTGACGGCGCTTCAGGAAACCGAGACAGCCCTTAGCAACTACGCCAACGAACTGGACCGCCGTGCGGCCCTGACAGAGGCTAGGGACCAAGCGGCCCGCGCCGCCGACCTGTCGCGCCTGCGCTTCAACGCTGGCGCCGACAGCTTCCTTCTGGTGCTGGACGCCGAACGTACACAGGCGGCGGCGGACGCGGCTTTGGCCCAGTCCGACGCCTTGGTCACCACCTACCAGATCGCCCTGTTCCGCGCCCTGGCCGGCGGCTGGCAAGCCGACAGCTGATCGCGTCGCGATGCTGAAAAAAAGAGGGCCAGGCGACGTATCGCCCGGCCCTTTTTCGTTCGTCCACAGTTTGGCGACCGTCCGTATGTTCCGTATTTGTTCTCATCATGCTCTAACCGTTTGCGGCGGTCGGCGGCGTGATGGAGGATCAGATGAACGACGGAATCCTGGCCCATATGATGGCCGAACTGGATGCGGAGCTGGCGCGGGCGGAGCCGTCCTTGCCCGCCCATCCCGAACATACGCGCCAAACGGAGATCATGCGCGCCCTGGCCCTGGGGCTGGGGAACTTCGAGCGGATGCGGGCGCACGACGTGCATCTGCTCGCCGCCAGCCTGTCGCCGCGATCGGCCTGATCCGGCGTTAGGGCTTGCGCTTGAACGTGTCGCCGATCTCGGCGGCGTCCGGGCCGTCCGGTCCCGCGCTGTGGCGCTCGGCCTGACCGACCGCCTTCGTCGCCTTGTCGGAGGTCAGGGCGTCCGGCTTGCCGGCCGGATCGGCGCCGTTCTCTTCACGACCCTTGGTCTGTTCGCGGTCCATGGTGCTCTCCCTTGCTGGGAGAGGTAGCGCGATGGAGAGCGGCGCGTTCCGTCAGCCGGCCGTATTCACCTTCGCCACCACCGACATGCCCGGCGCCAGACGCTCGGCGGCGGGCTGGTTCGGATCGATGCGGATACGGACCGGGATGCGCTGGGCCACCTTGGTGAAGTTGCCGGTGGCGTTGTCGGGGCGGATGACGCTGAATTCCGATCCGGCGGCGGGGGCGATGCGTTCGACATGGCCGCGCAGGGTCTGGCCGCCCAGGGCGTCGACGGTGATCTCGACCGGCTGGCCGACGCGGATGTTCTTCATCTGCGTCTCCTTCATATTGGCCGTGACCCAGACCACGTCCGGCACCAGACCCATCAGTTGCGTGCCCGCGGTCACATACTGGCCCTGGCGCACGCCGATCTCGCCCAGACGACCGGCGCGGGGCGCGACGATGCGGGTGTTGGCCAGGTCGATCTGGGCCAGGCGCACGGCGGCCTGGGCGTTTTCGACGGCGGCGGCCAGGCTGTCGCGGCCGACGACGGCGGAGGTGACGCCGGTCTGGGCGATACCCTCGGCGGCGCGGGCCTGGGCGACCTGGGCCTGGGCGCTGCGCAGGGCGGCTTCGGCGACGTCCACATTGGCCTGGGCGACCCAGCCGCCGGCTTTCAGGGTGCGGGCGCGCTCAGCGTCAGCCTGGGCTCGTGTCAGCGTGGCTTCGGCGGCGGCGATGGAGGCGCGCTGCTGGGTCACCGATCCGCGCGCCGACGCCTGGGTCTGGGTCGAGTTGGACAGGGCCGCCTCAGCCGAATGCAGGCTGGCCTCGGCCTGCTCCAGCCGCTGGCGATAGATGCGGTCGTCCACCTGGGCCAGCAGCTGCCCCTGTTGGACGGTCTGGAAGTCTTGGACCGGCACGGCCGTGACATAGCCGTTCACCTGCGGGCTGATGATCGTCACCTGGCCGCGCACATAGGCGTTGTCCGTACGCTGGATCGCGCCCCGGAAGGGCGGCAACTGCCACGCATACAGCACCATCAGCACACCCAGCAGGGCGACCCCGGCGGCGATGACGGTCCACATGACGTTCTTCTTCGGCGCGGGCGGAGCGGCTGCGGGCGCCTGCGGGGCGGCGGGAGCGGAAGAGGCGTGGGCGGTCTGGGCAGGGGCGGGCGGGGCGGCGTCGGTCATTGTGGGTCTCGGTTCAGTCGGCGGCGGCGACGGCGGCGCTCTGGACCGCAGCGTCTGCATTGTTGTTGGTCTTGGCGTCGCGGCGCGCCTTCCAGCGCGGCCGCAGGTGGGTGACGGTCACCCAGGCGGAGCCCAGGGCCGCAATCACGGCGATGACCAGAAAGACGTCGTTGTAGGCCAGCACATTGGCCTGTTGCGTCACCTGTCGGCCCAGCAGCACGGCGCCCTCGGCGTTCGCCAGAGCGGGGTCCGTTATCGTCGAGGCATAGGCGCCCGACAGCTGACGCAGCCGCAAGGCGACCTGCGGGTCCAGCGCCGAAATCCCGGCCGCCAGCTGGTTGGAGTGGTATTTCTCGCGGATGATCTGAAGCGTCCCCGTCAGGGCGGAACCGGCCAGACCGCCGACGTTCTGAAGCACGCTGAACATGACGATGAAGCTGATCAGGTTCTGCTTGCCTTGGGTCAGCACCTTGACGATGCCGATCATCAGCGCCGGGCCGATGAACATGGCCGAGGCGAAGGCGATCAGGGCCTGGCTCAAATACAGCTGCGCCGGGCGCGTCAGAACCGTCGAATGACTGTCGATCCAGGCGCCGACCGCGATCAGCGCCAGGGCGATGGCGATCGGCTTGTTCAGCTTCTCCATGTTCAGGGTGAAGGCGCTGACCAGGGTGCCGGCGATCATCGACAGCAGGATGACGACGAACAGGCCGTGAAGCTGATCCGGTCCCAGGCCGACGACGGTCAGGAAGCCCACCGCGCCGGACGTCTGTTCCGACAGCACGATGCGGATCAGCAGGATCGCCCCGAACAGGCGCAGCAGGTCGGGTCCGGTCAGCCAGCGGGTGTTGATCAGGGGGTTCTTGCGATTGTGCTCGACCAGGAAGGCGGCGGTCAGCAGGATGACGGACCCGATCAGGGCCCAGCCGATCCAGACGGCTTGCGTCCACCAGACGATCCGCCCCAGACCCAGGGCCGCGCACAACAGGGCCACGCCTGGCGCAAACAGGGCGAAGGTCAAAAAGTCCAGCCGGTCGAAGACCCGCAGCCGCTCGGACGGCGGCAGTTTGACGACCTGCACCGCGCCCCAGGCGACCATGCACAGGCCCAGCTCGAACAGATAGAAGGCGCGCCAGTCGCCCAGCTGGAGCAGGCCGGGCATGACGAGGCGCGAAATCGGCACGGCGAAACTGGCCAGGCCGATGCCGATGATCAGCCCTTTGAGTCTATGCGCCGCCGGAAAGGCCTGGATGATGTAGAGGAAGCCCAGGCTGGAAAGGCCCGCGCCCGCCATGCCGGCGATGGCCCGCACCAGCAGGGTCGATTGATAGTTGTCGACGAACAGGTGGGCGGCGCAGACCAGCACGAACGCGCCCAGGAAGATCTGAGTGAACAGGCGCAGGCCGTACTGCATCCGGAACTTGACCAGGATCAGGTTCATGCAGGCGTTGGTCATGACGAAGACGACCGGCAGCCAGGCGGCCTCGGTGATCGTGATCCCCAGCGAGCCTTGCAGATTCTGGATATTGGCGGTGACCGCAGCGTTGCCCAGCGATCCGACCATGGCGACCAGCAGGCCGGTCAGGGCGTACTGGATTCGCATCGGCCAGGCGTGATCGGGCGTGGCGGGCGAGCCGGGCATCATCGGCCGCTCGTGCGGCTTCAGCGTCTCGACATACTGTTCCCAGGGCAGGTGCCAGTTGTTGCGGGCCATCAGCGCGGCTCCCCGCGCGGTCTCAGCCCGTCCAGAACAAGCGCGCGGGTGCGCAGCGATACAGCCTGGCGCTCGGCTTCGTCCGCGCCCTGAAAACCGGCGCCCAGCAGGGTGGCGATCAGACGGATGTCCATCGGCCGCAGATCCTCCCTCACCAGGCCGGCGGCCTGGGCCCGCTTCAGCGGTGCGGCGCCCGCCTCCATCAAGCTCTGCCGCAAGGGGGTAAGCGCATCTGGCGACCGCACGTTCCGCACGACGCCGGCCAGTCCCGCATTGCGCACCATGTCCTCGGCCAGCCGGTCTAGAAACCAGAAGAAGGCCTGCGGATCATCGCTCTGATGGGCGGTGCGCCGACCCAGGTCTGCGACGTCGGCCTCCAGCACCGCCAGGGCCAGTTCCGTGCGGTCGGAGAAGTGCCGATACAGGGTGCCGCGCCCCACCCCGGCCCGTTCGGCGATCAGATCCAGGGGCGCATCCAACCCTTGGCTGGCGAAGACCGCGCGCGCGGCCTCCAGCACCGCCGCCCGGTTCAGAGCGGCGTCCTTGCGGACAGGTTTTTCGGCAGGGCGCGTCATGGTGAGGCGCGTAAATGGACACGACTGTCCGTTTTGCAAGGGGCGGCTAAAGCGCTTTTTCCAGCACCGCGAATTCGAGCTCGGGTCGGGGCGGTTCGACGGGGAAGGGGCGGGTCTCGCCGGTGGGGGCATAACCGCGTCGTTCGTACCAGGCGATCAGTTCGGTCCGGCGGTGGATGACGGTCATCTCCATGCGACGGGCGCCGAAACGCGCGACCGCTTCGCTTTCGGCGGCCGCGAGCAGACGACGGCCGAGGCCGGTCGCCTGCAAGGTCGGCTCGACCGTCAGCATGCCGAGATAGGCCAGGTCGTCGCCGGCGCGGGCGACTTGGACGCAGCCGATCAGCGCACCGCCGCGATGGGCCAGCAGGATGACCCGGTCGGGATCGGCGATCAGGGCCGACAGTTCCGCCGCGCTGGTGCGATCATCGAACAGCAGGTCCGCCTCGTGCGTCCAGCCGGCCTTGGCGGTGTCGCCGCGATAGGCGCGCTCGATCAGCGGATGCAGCGCGGCGACGTCGTCGGACGTCGCCGCGCGTATGGCGATCGGCGTCACCGGCTGACGCCCAGCTCCGTCAGCAGATGATCCATCCCATAAACGTCGCGCAGGGCCACGGTGACGGCCTGGGTGGTGACGATCACGCTGCGGTTGGTGTTGCGGTCGTAGCCATAGGCGTTGCGCTGGGTCAGGACGGTGGAATCGAAGTTGGCCCCGATGATCTCGCCCCGGGCGTTGACCGCCGGCGAGCCGGACGAACCGCCGATGGTGTCGGTCGAGACGGCCATGTCCATCACCGCGTTCGGATCGATCCGATCCTTGGCGGCCATCAGCTTGGGCGCGACCTTGAACGGCTCGGCGCCGGTGGCGCGGTCCCACAGGCCGGCGAAGGTGGTGAAGGCACCGAACCGCTGGCCCGGCACGTCGGAGCCTTCGATCTTGCCATAGGTCAGGCGCAGGGTGCCCGTAGCGTCGGGATAGACGGCGTCGCCATAGGCGGCGAAGCGAGCGGCCGCCAGCTGTTCCGACGCGCGGTCGGTCGGGGCCTTGACCTTATTCTCCCATTCCGTGCGGACGGCACGGGCGTCGGCGTCGATCGACAGTACATACTGGATCATCGGATCGTCCGACGCCTGAACCGCCGCCAGGCCGCCGGTCCACAGGGCGCGACGCACGGCCGGATCGGCCAGTTTGGTGCGCGAGACGACGCGGTCCGACAATTCTTCAGGGCTTTCCTTGCCCAGCAGGGTGCGAACATAGGGGCTGTCCACCGTCAGCCATTCGCGCGTCTTGGACAGCCACCATTCCAGCCGGATTTGCTCAAGCTCGGGATAGGTGGGCCGCTCGGCGAACAGGCCGGATTCAACGCCCGGCAGGCGGCTGTCGGCGAACTCGGCCAGACGCTGGTCCGATGGCTTGGCCCGCTCCTGCGCGCCGCGCACGATGGCCTTGGCCCACTGGAACAGCTGCGATCCGCCGGCGACCGAGGTGGTGCCCAGGCCCGTGCCGCCTTCCAGCAGGGCGGTCGGCGCATAGAGTTCGCGCGCAATGGGCTGGACCGCTTCCAGCGCACCCCACGGATCGGGACCATTGCCGTTGGCGGCGGCGTAGCGCTGCATGAAGTCGACCTCGGCCGCCGCCTTTGCCTGGATGAACTGGGCGTCGGTCAGGGCGCGCATCCGGCCCAGGCCGCGCTTGTAGGTGTTCTCCACGCCCACGATCGGGTCCATGGCGATAAAGGCCTGGTCCTCGCCCTCTTCGGAATAGCGGATCAGACGACCGCGCAGCTCCGAGGCGATCAACTGATCCAGCGGCAGGACCACGTCCCGGATGGTCGCCAGCTGATCCATCGTCAGCAGGCGCTGGGTCGCGCCGGGATTTCCGGTGATGAAGACGGCCTCGCCCTCGGTCGGCTTGTCAGCGTTCCAGGCGAAGTGGATCGGCGTCTCGACCGGCTTGCCGTCCTCATACAGGCGGATGAAGGCGGCATCGATGGCGAAGCGGGGGAAGGAGAAGTTGTCCAGATCGCCGCCGAAGGTCGCGGCGCGGTCTTCCGGCGCCCAGGCCAGGCGCACATCGCTGTATTTGCGGTATTTGTAGAGTTTGAACTGGCCGCCCCGGTACAGGCTGACGACCTGGCAGCGGATCTTGGGATCGTTTCCGCAGGCTTCGGTTTCGATCCGCCCGGCCTCGGCCTCGCGCGCCTGGGTGAATGACTGGCCCTCAAGTCCTTCGCCGGCCTTGTGCATCCGCTCGGTGACGTCGGAGATGTCGGTCAGAATCTCGGCCGTGGCGCCGGGGCATTTGCGCTCTTCCTCGCGCGTCTTGGGCGTGAAGCCCGTCTCGCCATACTGCTGCTGCGGCGTGGACAGGTTGGCCACGCAGGTGGCGACGCAGTGGTTGTTGGTCATCACCAGACCCTGGCCTGACACCACGCCCGCAGAACAGCCGCCGAACTTCACCGACGACAGCCGCACCCGATCCAGGAAGGCCTGATCGATATTGGTCCCCAGCGTCTGGTTGGCGCGGGCGATGGGGAAGTTGTCGTAGGTCCACATGCCTTCCTCGGCGCTGGCCGAGGTGGCGGCGGCGAAAGCGAGAACGGCGGCGGAGGCAAGGAGAAGAGGGCGCATGGAAAACTCCTGATCCTTCTCCCCTCGGGGGAGAAGGTGAGCCCGAAGGGCTCGGATGAGGGGGCTCTGTCCGTATTCAAAATGGAAAAAGGGGGCCTGGGTCAACCAGCCCCCTCATCCGTCTCGCTTGCGCGAGCCACCTTCTCCCCCGAGGGGAGAAGGATTTTCAGCTTAGCGACGCACGCCCAGTTCGCGCAGCAGGCGCGGCTGGTTGTAGACGTTGCGCAGGGCCTCGGTGATGGCGGCGGTCGAGACCGTCACCGTGCGGTTCAGCTCGGGGTCGTAACCGAAGCTGCCGCCCAGCGAGTGGATGTTGCCGTCGAAGGCGGCGCCGATGACTTCGCCCTTGGCGTTGATCACGGGCGAGCCCGAGTTGCCGCCGATGATGTCGTTGGTCGAGACGAAGTCATAGACGGTCGACTTGTTGACCTTGCCCTCGGCCGCCAGCCAGTCCTCGGCCGCGTTGAAGGGCTCGGCGCCGGTGTTGCGCTCGTACAGGCCGCCGATCTGGGTGAAGGGTTCGACGGTTACGCCACGATAGGTCCAGCCCTTCACCTGGCCGTAGGACAGGCGCAAGGAGAAGGTCGCATCGGGGTACAGGTTGGTGCCGTAAACCGCGAACCGGGCCTGGGCGATCTTTTCGCCGGCGCGGCTGGTCGGGCCGGAAACGGCCGATTCCCACTGGGTGCGGACGGCTTGAGCCGCATCGTCATTGGCCAGGACGAACTGGATCAGCGGGTCGCCCGAGGCGGCCAGTTGCTCCGGCGTCATGGCCAGGGCCTGGGCGCGGAAGGCGGGGTCGGCCAGACGCGTGCCGTCCACCAGACGCTCCGCGATCTGCTCGGGGCTTTCCTTGCCCAGCAGCGCCTTCACATTCGCATTGTCGACCGTCAGATATTCGCGGGTCTTGGACAGCCAGAAGTCGAGATAGATCTTCTCAAGGTCGTTCGAGATCGGCGTCTCGGTCGCCAGGCGACGGCCCAGCGCGGCGATGTCGGCGTCCGAATAGCCGGCGCGACGCTCGGCGACGGGCTTGGCGCGTTCCTTGGAGGCGCGGACGATGGCCTTGGCGTAGCTGTACAGCGACGAACGCTGACCGGCCGCCGATTCCAGCTGGCGATAGGGCAGATACAGGTCGCGTTGGGCGGTCGAAGCGCGTTCCAGATCGGCCCACGGATCGCCGATGCGCTGGGCCAGGGCCGGGTCGGCGGCGACGCGCTGGCGCAGCTCCTGCTCTTCGCGGCGCTTGGTGGCCATGAAGGCCGGGTCGGTCAGGGCGCCTTGCTGGCCGTAGTTGACCTTGAAGCCGTTCTCCAGGCCGAAGATCGGATCGACCGAGACGCGCTTGGCCTCTTCGCCGGTGGTCGAATACTCCAGCAGGCGACCGCGCAGTTCGGAAGTCTGGATCAGGCTGATCGGCAGTTGCTGGTCGCGCAGGGTTTCCAGCTGGGCCACGGTCAGCAGGCGCTGAGTCGAGCCGGGGTTGCCGGCGACGAAGGTGACGTCGCCTTCCTTGGGCGCATTGGCGTTCCAGGTCAGGTGGTTCGGCGTGGCGACCGGCTTGCCGTCCTCGTAGATGCGCAGGAATCCGGCATCCAGGGCGTAGCGCGGGAAGTTGAAGTTGTCCGGGTCGCCGCCGAAGAAGGCCGCCTGGAACTCGGGCGCGAAGACCAGGCGCACGTCGTCGTACTTGCGGAACTTGTAGAGCTTGTACTGACCGCCGCGGTAGAAGCTGATGACCTGGCAGGTCAGCTTCTGATCGTCGCCGCAGGTCTCCTTCTGGATCTTGTCGATCTCGGCGGCGCGGGCCTGGACGAAGGCGGCGCCCTCAAGACCGGCGCCGGCGCCGGTCACGCGGTCGGTGACGTCGACGATGTCGGTCAGGATTTCGGCCGTCTGGCCGGGGCATTTCTTCTCTTCTTCACGGGTGGCGGGCATCCAGCCGTTCTTGACGTAGTCATTCTGGGCCGTGGACAGGTCTTGCACGCACGACACGACGCAGTGGTGGTTGGTCAGCACCAGGCCTTCGTTCGACACCAGCGAGGCCGAGCATCCTTGCAGGCGGACAGCGGCGTTGCGAACGCGGTCCAGCCAGGCCTGATCGATGTTGGTGCCGTACTTCTCGTTCACCGTGGCGATGGGGAAGTTGTCGAAGGTCCACATGCCCTCGTCGGCGCGCGCGGAGGTCGCAGGCGCGGACAGGACGGCGGTGGCGGCGCCGAGCGCGGCCAGCGAGGCGGTGAGACGAAGCGAGGGCAAGGACATGCGTGTTTCCCGGAGCGTGGGACAGCCTGTCCCATCTGTTATGTTGTAACTAGCGCCGACAAAGGGTGGGCGCCAATAGGCTGGAAGGCCCTTAATCCCCTGATTTCGAACTCGCAATGACAAGGGTTCACAAGCCTTACCCCGATTTAACTTGGCGGTGAGGGGGCGCACGGTCAGATAGGCGCAAGTACCGGGGGTTTATCGACGACAATGTCGCTTGCGCTATCAACACTGCTGTTCGAGTGGCGTCGCTATATGGCGGCGGTCATGGCCCTGGCCCTGTCGGGGCTTCTGGTCCTGGCGATGACCGGCGTCTTTATCGGCATCGGCAAGGGATTCACCGCGACCATCGAACGGTCGAATGCCGACATCTTCATCATGCAGCCCGGCGCCAAGAGCCTGATCGGCGGGCCGTCGGGCGTGCCCCGCCGCTTCATTCCCTTGGCCTACAACCACCCTGAGGTGGTCGAGGTCATGCCGCTGGACGGCGCCGGGGGCACGTTCCAGAACATCAAGAACGTCGATCCGACCAAGAGCCAGGCCGACAATGCATCGCAGGGCGCGCCGCGTCAGAAGTTCGTTCAGGCCAGCATCATCGACACCCGTCCTGGCTCGGTGACTATCCCGACCGACTATTCGCAAGAACTGGTCGATGCGTTGCGCCAACCCTACACCGTGGCGGTCGACGAGACGGCCCTGACGACCCTGGGCGTGAAGCTGGGCGACAAGGCCCTGTACAACGGCCAGACCGTCACCGTCGTCGGCGTGACGCGCGGCTATCCCAATATGATGCAGCCGGGCGTGGTCATGTCGCGCGACACCCTGCGGATGCTGGGCCAGGCCGACACGGGTCCGCGCGTCGGTCCGCTGATGGTCAAGCTGCGTGATCCGGCCCGCGCGCCCATCGTGGTGGCCCAACTGAACGCCATGGGCGCCGGTCAGTGGAAGGCCTGGACCAAGCAGCAACTGGCCGACGCCAACGCCGGCGCCATGTTCGAGGAAGGCATCCTGGTCATCATCATCGGCGGCTGCGTCGTCTTGGGGATCATCATCGGCGTGGCCATCACCTGGCAGACCCTGCGCGGCGCCATCATGGCCAATATCAAGGAGTTCGCCTCTCTGCGGGCCTTGGGCGTCAGCATGGGGTCGTTGCGTCGGATCGTGGTCGAGCTCAGCTTCTGGGTCGGCGTCGTCGGCGTCATCGCGGCCATCGTCCTGACCTGGCTGGTGTCGCTGCTGGCGATGATGGGGGCGGTGATCATCGCCTTGCCTCTGTCGCTGCTGATCATCGTCGGCATCGGCCTGATCGCCATCGCCATGGTGTCCGGCCTGCTGTCGCTGGGCATCCTCAAGAACAGCCAACCGGCGGACCTGCTGCGATGAACGTTCATACAAAGGTTCACGGCAAGCACGGCGACTTCGCTATCGAGGCCAAAAGCCTGGTCAAGCGGTTCAAGTCCGGCAAGGCCTGGGTCGATGTGCTGAAGGGCGTCGATTTCGATGCGCGGCATGGCGACCTGACCATGGTCATGGGGCCCTCCGGCTCGGGCAAGTCCACCCTGATCGCAGCCCTGTCGGGCCTGCTGAAGCCCGAAGAGGGCCGGGTGGACGTGCTGGATGTCGACGATCTGTGGAAGCTGTCCTCGGGCCGCATCGACAAGTTCCGCCTGGATAACTGCGGCTTCATCTTCCAGGGCTTCAACCTGTTCCCCGCGCTGACGGCGCTTCAGCAGGTCGAGACGGTGCTGAAGTTCCAGGGGTTGACCGCGGGCCAGGCCAAGAAGCGCGCCACCATCGCCCTTGAAGAGGTCGGCCTGGGGCACCGTCTGCACCAGCGGCCGGCGGCTTTGTCAGGTGGTGAAAAGCAGCGCGTCGCCATCGCCCGCGCCCTGGCCAAGGATCCCAAGATCCTGTTCGCCGACGAACCGACCTCGGCCCTGGACGGCGAGAACGGCCAGGTGGTCATCAAGCTGCTGCGCCGCGCCGCCACCGAACATGGCGCCGCCGTCATCTGCGTGACCCACGATCCGCGCCTGGAGGCCTGGGCCGACCGGGTCATCCATATCGAGGACGGCAAGATCCTGGACGACCAGCGCCGCATCCCCGATCCGAACGCCATCCTGGCGTCCCACTAACCGACACGACGATTTCCCTTAGGACGACACGCCAATGCCCGGCTTTCTGAAGAAAAAACGCACCTGGATCGGCCTGCTGCTGGTGATCGTCCTGGCGGTCGGCTTCATGCTGTTCCAGTCCGCCGCCAAGACCAAGAAGGCCGAGCAGGAAAAGGCGGCGGCGACCAAGGTCGACAGCCCCTATGCGGCCATCGCCAACGGCAAGGTCGACGTCGAGGGCGGCATCATCCAGATCGCG
>NZ_JAELUF010000312.1 GCF_016429195.1 Brevundimonas sp. ASV9 | reverse complement strand
CGTTAAAGGTGCTAATGTTAGACGCCAGGCTTTCGCAAGCTTCCAATAAATCCATTGTGGCTTGTGTGGAGTACGAGAGACCGAAAGAAAGTCAACGAGTTATCCCGCGTAAAAAAAGAAAAGTTGACTGAGCTGTTCAGGACGCTGTAATGACTTTCAAAGACTTCAGTTCTTTTTTTGAAGGCGAATTTGATCTGGGTGGAATTGATCTTATACCCATATGGTTGGGATCAGGTGTGCCAGCTGATGGTAAGGTTTCACGAGACGAGGTGGCTTAAAAGGCGCACCTAATCATGCTTCAAGTTCTAAATGTGCGAAAAGCTAACGGGGAGAAGAAAAGTACTTTTTTCTCCATGAAATTCAGAAACAGGTCAATGCAACCCATCTGTGTAGTACACTTGTAAGGTAGAGATTAACTATCTTAGGAAGCATTTATCCTACAAAGAACGACCTAAGAAATCATCATACACATCCTTATTA
>NZ_JAELUF010000311.1 GCF_016429195.1 Brevundimonas sp. ASV9 | reverse complement strand
CCACCAGACGTTTCATATACCTGTCCATCCTTGAGCAGCAGCGCCTCGAGAGTCTTTTGGTCGACCTTGTCTTGTTCGGACTCGTGCTCCATCTTCTGACCCATGGTCTTGAAGCCCCCTTTGCGAATGACTAGCTTCTCCAGACGGCGCTAGGCGTCTGCCGAGTGGAGGAGTGTCTCTTCGACAGTTGAGCGTGTGGCGAGGCGGTAGACGATTACAGGCCGCGTTTGCCCGATGCGGTGGCAGCGGTCTTGTGCCTGCAGGTCCTGCTGCGGGTTGAAATCCGAGTCACAGAGGATAACCGTGTCGGCGGATGCGAGGTTGATTCCCTGCCCGCCTGCGCGGGTGGAGAGCAGGAAGATGCGGTGGTTGTTATTGTGGTTGAATTCGTGGATTTGGTCCCGTCGGCTTTGCTGCGAGACGCCGCCGTCGATGCGGCAGATGTTCCAGCCGCGGAGCTCGCTGCAGTAGTCTTCTAGGA
>NZ_JAELUF010000310.1 GCF_016429195.1 Brevundimonas sp. ASV9 | reverse complement strand
GGATATTGGGAGGTGTAGTCTTGTTTAGGCCGCTTGGTTGTCACTACAACCATGAAGTGGTCATCTGGCAGCACTCCACCTAGTCCGCAAGGCTCCAAGGGGCGAACCTCAAGATACTGCTGATCGTCGGACCACGGAAATCCAACGTCAGGTTCGCTAGCCGATTCGGTGTTGTCAGCCGAGAGTCCAGGTACTTCGTCATCTACATCCATGTCGATATCCATGCTGGTCCAAGGCGTACCGCTGCTCAATGGCTTATAGCTCAAGCTAGAGCCGGAAGCCGACCGTTGTGGCGCTGGTCTTTCAGAAAATTGAGAATAATCTTCTGTATGTTCCTGACCACTGGACATCATGTATGTATCAGGAGAAGAATCCCCCCCATCGCCAGACAAGTCGGTACAAAACGGCGCTCCGCTGTAGTAGATAATTGCACCGCCGCGACGACGCTTCTTTTTGTTGCTAGAGCCGGAGCCACTAGGAC
>NZ_JAELUF010000309.1 GCF_016429195.1 Brevundimonas sp. ASV9 | reverse complement strand
GACAGGAATGACACCTTTACAGACACAAATTGATCTGCAAGGTACAACGCTGATGTTATTGTGTATAATTTATTTTTGTTCGCTGGCGTTCGCTTTGCGCTCATTGTCGGCCTTGGTCTGGTCGAACTCAGCGTCGACCATTTCATTAGCTTGAGGCTTCTCGGGACCAGCAGCAGCCGCGGCAGCAGTTTCGCGCTCTTCTTTTTCATCGATATCTTCCACATCACGAGGAGTGGCCATACCAGTGCTTTGGCTCTCCTCGTTTTGCTCGTTCTCCTCTTCGATGAGGTCCTGCTGCTCGCGCAGGACCTCAAGACGCTGCTTGTTGGTGGCGGCGCCCTCGGCGTTGTGGACCTCGAGCTCGATTTCGTGGAAGAGCTCTTCGGGAATAGATGACAAGACGCCAATCAGGGCGTCAATTTGGCTTGAGCCCTCGCCGGAACCCTGGCCGTACATGTATGCGTTGCTGAGGACCAGGAGGG
>NZ_JAELUF010000308.1 GCF_016429195.1 Brevundimonas sp. ASV9 | reverse complement strand
CCTTGAGCACGGGTGGCCGGATCTAGACTCCGCGAGAGGAAGAATCTTTTTTCTCATGGATAATGGCCCAGTGAGCAAGATTCGCGACGTATACCGCGATGGGAGCCCGAATTTGGAGGGCCGCGTCATCTTTACCAACTCCGCACCCGGCGAAGCTGACTGCGCGTTCCAAAAGGTAACAGTCTCATTCCCATTCTTACAAATTCACAAATAACTAACGCGTCCGCCGCAGCATAATGATCCTATTTCAGAGGAGTCTGTCGCCAACATACAAAAGCAAGTAGCAAGCGGCTACTGGGTCCGCACTCGCAGTGACGTCCCACTAGATACGGTAATTGACGAGAAGTGCTCAACATCACGACGCGACGCCGCGCTTCGCTCAGGGGCCCAGATTGTCTCTACAGACTTTCCTGTTTACGGCATGAGCTGTCTCTTATACACATCTGACGCTGCCGACGAATACATCACAGTGTAGATGTCGG
>NZ_JAELUF010000307.1 GCF_016429195.1 Brevundimonas sp. ASV9 | reverse complement strand
AGGTAATATATACTATGACCTGCGACACTTACACCGTGTGCAGCACTAGCTTTCGATACGTCATCCTGGCTGTACTTGACTTGGTCGTCTCCCTCATACTCGCGACGAGAACCCACGTTGGACATGCTAGCCTGGTGCGCCATGAATTTTATCAACTCGAATGATGCTGTAAGTAATATAGTATAGACTCTCTTGTGATAGATTGCACTCTAAAAAGCTGATGGGAGTCTTGTTATAGATATGGCATGTGACGTCAGCGCATCATCAAACACTCGAGCGGAGTGGGAAGCATCGTTCAATACATCATCTACTAACTTAGGGTTCCGTGGCTTTAGTCACAAGGAATCCCTAAAATTACCCATCAACATGATGCAATTTAACAAGAGCTGTATAATATTATTGTTTTTGGCAGCTAGTCCTGGGCCTTCGTGGTGCATTTTAGTCGCATTGTACGCTCACGCTACCAACTTTGTCGCCTGTCT
>NZ_JAELUF010000306.1 GCF_016429195.1 Brevundimonas sp. ASV9 | reverse complement strand
GACCATGGACACGGCGCGGGCCGAGGTGCTGCACCGGCTGGAGCAGGCGGACAAATACAACCGCTTCTTCGCCTTCGCCCCGCTGACCGCCGACGGCGACCGGATCATCGTCCACGCCAAGGTGACCATCATCGATGACCGGCTTCTACGGATCGGATCCACCAATCTGAACAACCGGTCGATGGGGCTGGATACCGAATGCGACATCGCCGCCGAGCCTGTCGATGCGGCCGGTCGAGCCTTCATCACGGCGCACCGTCACCGGACGATCGCTCACTGGCTGGGCGTTGCGACGGAAGACTATGCGGCGGTCGAGGGCGTCTTCGGCTCGGTGGGGCAGGCGATCTGCAACTTCGAAACCGATCGGCTGAAGCCGCTGGGCTCGGAGCCGCCGACGCGTATCCAGCGGATGTTCGCCGAATGGCAGTTGGGCGACCCGACGTCGTCCAGCGACGCCTGGCGGCCTTGGAAGCGTCTGAACC
>NZ_JAELUF010000305.1 GCF_016429195.1 Brevundimonas sp. ASV9 | reverse complement strand
GTGGGCTCTGAGATGTGTATAAGAGACAGATCTTACTCAATACAAAATGAATTAGAGACAAATAATGAAAAACCTTCTATTCCTTAAAATTACCGGCCACAGGCAGCAATTTCATCAAATCTATCGTTATGCTAATACGCCAGACAGACAACGCAACACAATAAAGCGACGAGCCCAGGCCACGCCACGCGCTTTTTGTGCTACCAACAGCCCCAGTGCGCTTAGACCAAATGCCTGCCGCTGTGTAACCCTCACCAGCAAAAAGATAGATACAGGGGATATCTGCGAGCAGCAAATCGACTCTTGACACAATAGTAAACGACAAGTCATTCAGCTCGATCTACGCGCCGTGGCTTTTTTTTTCGTCCCGCCGAGTTCCTTTCCGCTTCCCCGATGCCCAGACCTTCATTGCGACCTGTAAACGCGGACTTCCCGACTTTGCCAGATGCCAAAACGCCATCAGGCTACTACGCTCAACACATGGC
>NZ_JAELUF010000304.1 GCF_016429195.1 Brevundimonas sp. ASV9 | reverse complement strand
CTACCACATCGTAACCAGATAGCACGCCAGCAGTGGCTCTGTCACCCCGGAGGCTGCTCAAACTCCGTTCCGCCAGCCTATTGTTTTGATTGGAGACGTCACCAATAAAAATCCGCTGGCCGGGGTCCTTGACTATGTACGAGTATCCCGCATGTGGCGACGCATCTTTCGGCACCACAAACTTTTGGGTTCCGTCACGACCATCTCCACTCGGGCTGAGCTGTTCCAGGCAAAGCTTTGTCTTTGCGGTGGACGGATGCAACACAAGGTTTCCGGTAGCGTAATTTGCACCGGTACGGGCAGTCGGGACCCTTTGCCAATCCGGAGCTATGATGTTTTGGCTGCGATTCAAATACCCACTACTGCCTCCCATTGAAGTAGATGTGACTCTCTGTTTCTCCTTCCCATCTTAAAGGGTCTTCTCAGAATTTAAAGTTTGTGATCAGGATTCAGGCAAGGCGACACCGTGAATAAGCCCATGATGG
>NZ_JAELUF010000303.1 GCF_016429195.1 Brevundimonas sp. ASV9 | reverse complement strand
GTACCACCTAATAAGCCGCAAGGTCTCGCAACACTGTCTGTACTTTGACCTGGGGCATCATAAGCACGTAGTACGTCTACGAGTCTGGTATTACAACATGGGACATTTCATCGCCCTGAATCAACGCTACGACACTCAATAACACCCATGACCGGCAAAAAACTGAATCGCATGATATTGTCCCGACAGCGTTGCATTTGACCAACTCCACCGCCGATCGGCCTTTGCTCATCACTCCATGGGGCATGTCTCTTGATACCGATCTACAAAGATGGACAGAGGAAAAGGCCCGGGCACGCCGCTCCAGGGCCTGATTGACACTACGAGTACTCGTACGTCGTACTTGCTGTTCTCCTAAAGGCACCGTAGGTTTGCGATTCCCGTTAACGTAGCACAGGGACGACAGATTATCTGCTGTTTGATAGCAGGTGCATGCGATATCAAAGCTCCTCATTCCTCTAGGCGCGTAATACATGGGACTACTA
>NZ_JAELUF010000030.1 GCF_016429195.1 Brevundimonas sp. ASV9 | reverse complement strand
GGGCGGCGGCACCGGCACCGGCGCGGCCCCTGTCATCGCCAAATGCGCGCGTGATCGCGGCATCCTGACCGTCGGCGTCGTTACCAAGCCCTTCACCTTTGAAGGTCGTCACCGCATGCGTCTGGCCGACGCGGGCGTCGCCGAGCTGCAACGCTATGTCGACACCCTGATCGTCATCCCGAACCAGAACCTGTTCCGCGTCGCCAATGAGCGCACGACCTTCGCCGACGCCTTCGGCATGGCCGATCAGGTCCTGCACTCGGGCGTGCGCTCGATCACCGACCTGATGATCCTGCCTGGCCTGATCAACCTGGACTTCGCCGACGTGCGCGCCGTCATGTCCGAGATGGGCAAGGCGATGATGGGCACGGGCGAGGCCACGGGCGACGACCGCGCCCTGCTGGCGGCCCAGAACGCCATCGCCAACCCGCTGCTGGACGAGACCAGTCTGAAGGGCGCCAAGGCCGTGCTGGTGAACATCACCGGCGGTCTGGACATGACCCTGCTGGAAGTCGACGAAGCCGCCAACGCCATCAGCGCGGAAGTGGACGGCGACGCCAACATCATCTTCGGCGCCGCTTTCGACCCGGCCCTGGATGGCAAGATCCGCGTCTCGGTCGTCGCGACCGGCATGGACGAGGGCGAAGTGCGTCGCATCGAACCCATCGCGCCGCCGGCCGCCAGCGCGCCGCTGGCTGGTCATGACGCTCGCCGCTCGGCTGGTGGTCTGTATGGCACGCAAGCCTCGCGCGCCCCGGAACCGACCCGCGACGCCTACCGTGAGCCGGTTCGCGCAGAAGCCCCGCGCGCGCCTGAGCCCCGCATCGAGGCGGCGCCGGTCGTGCCGACCTTTCAGGCCCCTGCCGCTCGCGAACCGGAACCGCGCCCCGAGCCGGTGATCCGCGTCGCCGAGCCGCAGCCGCGCGCTCTGGACCCCATCGTTGATCCTTGGGTCGAGGAATATGAAACCCGCGTGCCGGCACCGCGCGTCGCGCCGCAAGGCGATCTCTATGAGCGCGCCGCGCCTGCGGCCCAGCAGCCCCAAACCGACGACGGTTACGACGACCGTGACCACCGCCGCAGCGGCTGGAGCCTGTTCGGACGCGGCAAGCGCACCCAGCCTCAGCACGATATGTCCTATGCGCCGCAATCGTCGCATCAGGCGCGCTCGTCGGCTCAACCGGTTCAACATCCAGAACCGGAGGCGGGACAGGCCGATGACGACCTGGAAATCCCATCCTTTCTCCGCCGTCTGGCCAACTAAACGTCCCAAATGACGATGAAACGCCCCGGAGCCCGCCTCCGGGGCGTTTCTCGTTCTCGGACGTGTCTCAGACCGAAACAATCCGAAACCGGACTTTGATTTCGCGCTTGCGGCATGACCGCTACATGAAACCCAGGGCGCAATCCGCACGGTGTGCGGCGCGCAAAGGAAAGAGCGAGTTCAGGTTTGTCGGTCAGAAACGACCATCACGAACGCACCATCGTCGCCCCGGCCATCATCGCCGGGGTCGGGGTGCACACCGGCCGCCGGGTGCGGCTGGCGGTTCGGCCTGCGCCGTCGGGCACGGGCATCGTCTTCGTGCGCACTGACATCACCGACCGCGACAACCGCATTCCGGTGTCGGGCGAGGCCGTGGTTGACGCCCGCCTGAACACCATGATCGAGAACGGCGCGGGTGTTCGCCTGTCGACGATCGAGCATCTGATGGCCGCTTTCGCCGCCCTGGGCGTGTCGAACGCCGTGGTCGAGGTGGACGGACCGGAGCTGCCGATCCTGGATGGTTCGGCGCTGGAGTTCGTGAAGCTGCTGGATCGGGCCGGTTTCCGACCGCAGCCGACGCCGCAGCGCTATATCGAGATCCTGGAAACGGTCCATGTCGTCGAGGGCGACAAGCATGCGGCCCTGATGCCGTGCGACCGCTACGAGATGCGGTTCGAGATCGACTTCCCGTCGGCCGTGATCGGCAATCAAGTGATCGACTTCGTCGTGGACGAACCGACCTTCCGCAAGGAGATCATGGCCTGCCGCACCTTCGGGTTCGCCCACGAAGTCGAGGCGTTGCGCAAGGCGGGTCTGGCGCGTGGCGGTTCGCTGGAGAACGCCGTGGTCATCGACGGCGACGAGATTTTGAATCCCGGCGGCCTGCGCATGGAACGCGAGTTCGTCCGTCACAAGGCGCTGGACGCCATCGGCGACCTGTATGTCCTGGGCGCGCCGCTGCTGGGTCGCTACGAAGGCTACAAGGCCGGTCACGCCCTGAACAACAGGCTGGTCCGCGCCCTGTTGGCCGCCCCGCACGCCTGGCGTGAAGTGACCCGCGTGCCGGAGCTGGCGCGCGCGGGCTAAGCCCCGATCACCGCAATCAATCGACCGAAGTCCGGCTCGCCGTGCTGGAAGGCGCGGCGGTTCGAATAGAACCGCTCTGTGTCCGCGCAGGTGTCGTGGCCGGTCCAGACGGCCTGGCCGACACCCGCCTGCTGCAGCCGCCACAGGACGAAGCCGGGCAGGTCGAACTGGCGTTTGTCGTCGGTCTCTCCGGGGCGGAAGAAGCGGTCGCTGCCAGGATCGTGGTGGGTGAAGCGATCTTCGAAATCGACGCCGACCTCATAACTGGCGGGCGCGATGCAGGGGCCGACGACGGCGACCACCCGCCGAGGCTCTGCGCCCAGGGCCTGCATGGCGGAAACGGCGGAGTGGATGACGCCGCCCAGCGCGCCCTTCCAGCCGGCGTGGACGGCGGCGACGATGCGGGTCTCGGGATCGGCCAACAGCACCGGCGCGCAGTCGGCGGTCAGGACTGAACACAACAGGCCCGGCTCAGCCGAGACGACGGCGTCGCCCTCTGGCCTGTCGCCATGCCAGGGACCTTCGGCCACACGCGCCACGGCGGAATGGATTTGATAGCAGCCGTTCAGATGGCCCGGGTCGGCGTTGAAATGGCCCGCGACACGCCGGCGGTTTTCGGCGACGGCGGCCGGGTCGTCCTTGGAGCCGACGCCAGCGTTCAACCCTTCATAGATGCCGGTCGAAACGCCGCCCGCACGGGTGAAGAAGCCGTGAGCGACGCCGGCGGCGGTCAGAAGCGGGTGGGTGATGGGGGCCAGATCGCTCATGCCCCCACCTATATCAGGCGTCCCAACCGGGCACGACCATGGATCGGGGGGCGAAGATGGCGGCGGCCTTGAACAGGGTTCCCATCTGGTTGTCGCCGGTCAGCCGATGCAGCTGGCGGTCGATGACGCCCGAGGCGGCAGGCCGGCCGGCTTTCAGCGCCTCGGCGCGGGCCTCGATGCCCAGCCGGCGCAGGAACTCGCCTTGGGGCAGGCTGCCGGTGACGTCGGCGCCGGTTCGCACCGCGCCTTCCAGCACCAGGGGGAAGTCGGCCCATTGGGTCAGGTCGGCTTCGCCGGGCGTGGCGAGGGGATCCACCTTCTGGTGACGACGCAGGGCCTGGAGCGTGTCGCCGGCTTCGGGGCGGGCGCGGCCATAGTCGATCAGCAGAGCGGCGCCCGAGCCGGCCTTCATCAACAGGCCGAGGTCGCGGCCGAAGACCGCCTGCTGATCCGAAATTTCCAGAATGCCGCCTGGCGCGATCTCGAAGTCCGGCTTCTGAAAACCGCCGGAAATGGCGGTCAGGCCAAACATCAGGTCGCCGTCGTCTGTGACGCCGATGCGGCGCTCGGCCCAGCCGCCGTCCGTGCGGACGAACTGACGGGCGGGCATGCAGTCCAGCACTTCGTTGGCAATCAGGATGACAGGGGCGTCGGTCTCGATCGCCGTCAGGCTGCGGACCCAGCGCGGCGACAGGTCGGCGCCGGCCAGGGCCTTGGCCTGGAGATCGCGCAAGGGGGCGCTGGGTTCGATCAGGATCAGATCGCAGGCTTCGAGAAAGCCCGGGACCAGGCGGGCGGCGCGTAAGGCGTCGCTCATCAATGTGCCGTCGCCGGGGCCGACCTCGACCAGGCGGAATCGCTCTGGCGCGCCCAGCCGGTTCCAGGTTTCGACCGCCCACAGGCCGATCAGTTCGCCGAACATCTGGCTGACCAAAGGGGCAGTGATGAAGTCGCCACGCGCGCCCAAGTCCGGACGCGCCGCATAGTAGCCGCCCTTGGGATCGTGCAGGCAGCGGGTCACGTAGTCGGCGACCGTCATCGGACCCGTCAGCGCGATCTCGCGCGCCAGACGGGCCTTGAGGGTTTCTGTCTCGCTCATGCCTCAGCGGCAGCCGGCGGACGCTTCCATGCGCGCCAGATCAGCCAGGCGCCGACCAGGATCATCGGGATCGACAGCATCATTCCCATGGTCAGGCCGAACGGGAAATCTGGCATGCCGATATCCGGCTCGCGCACATTCTCCAGCGCCGCACGGCAGACGCCATAGCCCACCAGGAACAGGCCGGTGATATAGCCGGGCTTCTTCAGCAGGCCGAACTTCCAGATGGCAATGGAAAGGACGGAGAAGATGACGATCCCCTCAAGACCCGCCTCATAGAGCTGGCTTGGGTGGCGGGGCGCATCACCGGCGGGGCAGAAGCCGTACATCTGTTCGATGCGGGCGTTGCAGAAGCGCACGGCCCAGGGAACGGTCGTCTCGCGGCCCCACAACTCGCCATTGATGAAGTTGGCCAGGCGACCGAACATCAGGCCGATCGGCACTACAGGTGCGACCAGATCCCCGAGGCGCAGCATGTCGATCTTCTGCGACCGGGCATAGAGGACGATGGCCAGGCAGACGCCCAGGAAGCCGCCGTGGAAGCTCATGCCGCCGGTCCACAGCTGGAACAGTTCGAACCGCTCGCCCAGCGTCTGGCCGGTGAACAGCTGGCCGTACATGGCCGGCTTGTAGAAGAGGGCGTAGCCCAAGCGGCCGCCCAGGATGATGCCCAGCACGATCCACAGAACCAGGTCGTCCAGTTGCGTCGTGGTGACGGGCGGCTTGCCGGGCGCCCACAGCCGCTGGGTCTTGGCCAGGCGCGCGGCGTACCACCAGCCCAGCACGATGCCGGCGACATAGGCCAGCGCGTACCAGCGGATCGGAAGCGGTCCGAGGTGGATCAGGACCGGATCGAATTCGGGAAAGGGCAATGGGCGTTCCTGTGCGGGACTGTCTTTGACAGCGGTTTAGCAAGCGTCGCCGCCGTCGTCGCCTGTGAAGACGCATCACGACGCCTTGATGGCACCCGCGAAGCAGCAGAAAGAAAGGTTTCGTTCACCATAGTCGGTGAACCTTCGTTAACGACGTTGAGGTCGGAGCCGCCATGCAGACCCGCAATCCCATTCTGGACGAGTTCGCCAAGCTGACGACCGGCGCCATGGGCCTGGCCCAGGCCGCAGGCGAAGAGGCCAAGACCGCCTGGCGCGCCCAGGCCGACCGGATCGCCGCCGAAATGGACCTGGTCCGTCGCGACGAGTTCGATGTTCTGAAGGACGAGATCGCCGCTCTGCGTGCCGAGATCGCAGAGCTGAAGGCCGCCCAAAAGCCGGCTGCAAAGCCCGCGAAGGGAACGTCCACAGATGGAACTCAACCCGGGGACGCAGCCGGTTGAGCCGAATCTGCGAACAGGCTTACCGTTCTGTTAACGCCCGCGATTCTCGCGGACGCAGCGTGAAAGACACTTGATGGACATCGCCCGGCCCGAGGAAGTGGACGTGCCCTTCGACCCGCTTGAGGTCGTCGAGCATGTGCTCACGGCCGAGAATCTTCCGTTCGACCGCACCGACGACGGCGACCTCGCCTTTGCTCTGGCCGGCGACTGGAAGGACTATGAGCTATGGTTCGCCTGGCGTCCCGAGGGCGACTGTCTTCAGCTGTGCTGCGCGCTGGATTTGAAGGTGGCCAAAAGCCGCAAGACGGCGGCCTATGAACTGGTCGGCCTAATCAACCAGCGCACCTGGATGGGTCATTTCGAAGTCTGGGCCGAGGACGGCGAGATCGTCTTCCGCCATTCGCTGGCCTTGCCGATGGGTGAGCGCCCGACCTTGGCCCAGGCGGCGTCGATGATTGATGCGGCCATCGAGGCTTCGGATCGCTACTATCCCGCTTTCGACTTCATGGTGCGCGGGAATAAGAAGCCGCAGGAGGCGATCGACGCCTGCCTGTTCGAGACCGTCGGCACCGCCTGATGCCAAGCGCGGCATCTGTGCCGGGGCCCGTTGTCCTGGTCGGCTGCGGCCGGCTGGGCTCCGCCATTCTGGAAGGCTGGCTGCTGACCGAGACGGTGGCGGCGTCTGACCTGATCATTCTCACCCCCTCGGAAAAGCCGGCGGCCGAGACGGCGCGGGTCAAGGGCGCGCGGACCAATCCGCCGCTGGAGGTCCTGACCGAGGCGGCGGTAATCGTTCTGGCGGTCAAACCGGCGCTGTGGCGCGAGGTCATGGCTCCGCTGGCGCCGTTCCTGAATGACCGAGCCGTCATTCTGTCGGTAATGGCGGGCGTGACGGCGCCGACCTTGGCCGAAGGCCTGGGAGGCTGGCCCATCGTACGGGTGATGCCGACGACCGGCGTGTCGCGTGGACGCGGCGTGGCCTCGGTCTGGTCGGCCGACGCGCGCGCCCAAGACATCGGGCGGGCGTTGTTCGAGCCGATGGCCGAGACGGTCGTGCTGGCCGACGAGGCGCTGATGGATGCGGCGACGGCGGTGGCCGGATCGGGCGCAGCCTATTTCTACGCCTTCACCGAAGCGCTGGCGCGGGCCGGGGAGGCGGCGGGTCTGGATGCGGCGACGGCGGATGTGCTGGCGCGCGCGACTCTGAGGTCCGCAGCCGACTCCATGGGTGACGACGGGCTGGAGGCCCTGATAGGCCGCATCGCCTCGCCTGGCGGCTCGACCCGCGCCGGGCTTGACGCCATGGCGAAGGACGGCCGCCTCACGGCGATGCTGGACGAGACGGTCGCGGCGGCGGTCAGACGCAACCGCGAGATGGGCTAGAAGCGTCCGCGCTCGATCTGATCGCCGAACCGCTCGAACGCGCGGTCGGCGTCGCGCCAGACGCTGTAGCCCCAGACGTCGTTGATGCTGGGCGTGAAATAAGAATAGTCCACGGGCCGCGTCACCCCGTCCGCCATCACGATCTCACCCTTGATGGCCGCGCCGCCGATCGACACGCTGCGGATCGGGTCGAGGCCGGGCGTCTGACGGACCTGTTCGAACGTCGGACGGTTGGGCTTCAGGTCGACCAGGACCAGATTGGCGGTCGCGCCCGGATAACGCTGGGCCAAGGCCTTTCCGACCTCGGCCTGAAGGCCGGCGATCTGTTCGTTGACCTCGCGGTCGCCGAGCTTTTCGACCTCGCGCTGAAGCTGCGGCCCGACCGTGACGTTCACCGTCGGCGCTTGAGCCTGAGCCATGGCGGCGACGGCGAGTGTCGCGGCCAGGGGTGCAAAGAAGGCGAGTTTACGCATCGAAATCATCTCCAAGCCCTGTCGCCCTCAAGATGACCCTTGCAGCGCCGTTCCGCCAG
The DNA here is from genome assembly GCF_016429195.1 of Brevundimonas sp. ASV9. Classification (GTDB taxonomy): domain Bacteria; phylum Pseudomonadota; class Alphaproteobacteria; order Caulobacterales; family Caulobacteraceae; genus Brevundimonas. The sequence goes on along the minus strand of NZ_JAELUF010000030.1, from coordinate 25,763 downwards.
ACCCTGCCGACGAAAGCTTTCAAGCCTTAAGCGGACTCGGCGACGGTGACCGCGCCGGGGATTCGGATCGTCGCTTTCAACCCGCCCAGTTCGCTGCGATCCAGGGTGACGTCGCCGCCGTGGCCGCGCGCCACATCGCGCGCGATGGCGAGGCCCAGACCGACGCCCTTGCGGTTCTGGTTGCGAGAGTCGTCCAGGCGCGAGAAGGGCCGGAAAGCTTCGTCATACATGGCCTCTGGGATGCCGGGACCGTCGTCCTCGACGATGATCTCCAGCCCGCCTGACGCCAGGGCGCGGGCCGACAGGCGCACATGCTCGCCGTGCGAGGCGGCGTTGCCGGCCAGGTTCACCAGGGCGCGCTTGAAGGCGAGGGGGCGAACGGAGGCTGTCAGGCCCTCGGCGACCACCACCTCGACCTCGGCGCCGGCGCGTTTCGCATCCTCGGCGGCCGCCTTCAACAGGTCGGAAATCGACACCGGCTTGGGCGGTTCGCCCGCTTCGCCGCGGGCGAAGTCGAGGTATTCGTCGATCATATGCTCCATCTCGTCCAGGTCGCCCCGCATGGCGGACTGCCGCTTGAACGGCGGAGCCAGAGCCAGTTCGAGGCGCAGACGGGTCAGGGGCGTGCGCAGGTCGTGGCTGACCGAGGCAAGCAGGGCGGTGCGCTGATCGATGTGGCGCTGAATTCGGTCTCGCATGGCCATGAAGGCGACGGCGGCGGCGCGAACCTCGCGTGCACCGTGCGGCTTGAACCGAGGCACGGTCTCGCCACGCCCGAAGGCCTCGGCCGCGTCGGCCAGACGCTCGATGGCGCGGACCTGATTACGGATGAACAGGATGGCGACCCCCATCAGCAGGACGGTCGCCACCGCCAACCACAGGACGAAGATATGGGCCTGGGTCGCCACCGCGCGTTCGCGCGGGGCGATGATGCGCAGCACCCCTTGCGGCTCCTGCACCTGAATGTCGACGTAGGCGGGATAGCGGGTGGTGTCGAACCAGTAGGGGCGGTCCAGACGCGCATCCAAGGCCTTGTCCAGCACCCGATCCACCACACCGATGGCGCCGCGGCGTTCTTCCGTCGGAAGAGTGCGCCCATCCTGAAGCACGATGGACAGGGACATGGATCGCTCGGCGCGATTGGCCAGCTTGTCTAGGTTCGCCGGGCTGGGGTCGTCCTCATAGCTCTCGACGGCCCAGGCGATGTCGCCGGCCAGGCCTTCGGACAGGCGCGCGGTCACCGTCTGCCAGTGGGCGTCGAAGAAGATCCAGGTCACCGCCATCTGCATGACCAGCACCGGCAGGACGATGATCAGCAGCGACCGGCCCCAGAGCGAGGTCGGCAGGCGCCGCTTCAGAAAGCGCGGCCACAGATAGGCGGGCAGAAGCCGCATCGGCTCAGTCGGGAGCCAGCATATAGCCGACGCCGCGCACCGTCTGGAGATAGCGCGGGTTCTTGGGATCGACCTCCAGCTTGCGGCGCAGGCGCGTCACCTGGACGTCCACGGCGCGGCCGGTGATGTCGGCGGTGTCGGGCGACAGGCTCATCCGCTCGACCGGAGCATGGGCATGAAGCGCCAGGGTCTTGAGCAACTGCGCCTCGGCTTCGGTCAGGCGCTGGGGCGCGCCGTCACGGCTCAGCTCCAGCCGTTCCATGTCGAAGACGGCGGTGCCCAGCTTGATCTCCTTCGGACCGATCGGCTTGCCGCCGGTGCGACGCAGGATGGCGTCGATGCGGAGCACCAGTTCGCGCGGTTCGAACGGCTTGGACATATAGTCGTCGGCGCCGCGCGAAAGACCTTCGATACGGTCTTCAGGATCGCCGCGCGCCGTCAGCAGCAGGACCGGCGTCTTGGACAATTCGGCCTTGTTGCGGACCCAGCTGGTCAGGTCCAGGCCGCTTTCGCCCGGCATCATGACGTCCAGCACGACCAGGTCGAACTCGATCAGCTCCATCATCCGCTTGGCGGCGGCCGCGTGCGCGGCGCCCGTCACGCGATAGCCTTCGCGCGCCAGGAATTCCTTCAGCAGTTCGCGGATGCGATCGTCGTCATCGACAATCAGCAGATGGCGGCCGACGCCGGGGCCGGCGATGGGGCCTGAGCGGCCATGCGAGCGCGATTCCGTCATGCTCATGCGACGTTTCCCCCGCTTGCGGCGTTGACCTGAGCGATTCGTGCGGCTCTAAGACCGTCAGTTTCGCGGGAGACGTATTTCAATGGCCTTCGTTCCTTTCGACGATCGTGACGGCTTAATCTGGGTGAATGGGGATTTCGTCCCCTGGAGGGAAGCGAAAACGCACGTTCTGACCCATGCCCTTCACTATGGCTCGTCGGTCTTTGAGGGTGAGCGTATGTACGGCGGCGAAATCTTCAAGCTGACGCAACATTCCGAGCGCCTGAAGCGGTCCGCCAACCTGCTCGATTTCGAGATACCCTACAGCGTCGCTGAAATCGACGCCTTCTGTAAGGAAACCTGCGCCAAGAACGGTCTGACGGATTGCTATGTGCGTCCCGTCGCCTACCTCGGCCCAGAACAGACCAGCGTTTCGGCCCTGAACAACAAGGTTCACCTGGCCATCGCCGTGTGGGACTGGCCCAGCTATTTCGACCCCGAGGTCAAGGCGCGCGGCCTACGTCTGGAATGGTCCAAGTGGCGTCGTCCCGATCCGGCGACGGCCCCGACGACGGCCAAGGCGGCGGGTCTGTACATGATCTGCACCATGTCCAAGAACGCCGCCGAGCGCCGCGGTTTCGCCGACGCCCTGATGCTGGACTGGCGCGGTTATGTCGCCGAGGCGACCGGCGCCAACGTCTTCTTCGTCAAGGACGGCGTCATCCATACGCCGAACGTCGAGCACATCCTGGACGGCATCACCCGCCAGACGGTGATCGAGATCGCCCGCGAGAAGGGCATCGAGGTCGTGGTGCGCGAGATCAAGCCGGAAGAGCTTTCGGACTTCACCGAATGCTTCCTGACCGGCACGGCGGTCGAGGTGACCCCGGTCGCCGAGGTGGGCGAATATCGATTCACCCCCGGCGCCCTCTCGCTGGATCTGATGGATCACTACGGCAAGCTGGTGCGCGGCCAACTGTAAGCCGAGGCGCGACGACAGGATGAGGGCGGTCCCTTAAGGGGCCGCCCTTTTTCGTTTCGCTTGCCAGCCGCGTCACTTTGTCCTTGAAGCGAATAAAGACCGGCAGGCGCGCCGGGTGCGGGGATCGTTTTTCATGTTCAGCCTCCTGAACCTCCAGAGCCTTCTGGGTCTGGTCGTCATCGTCGCGGTCTGCTGGGCGATCTCGGAGAACCGCAAGGCCTTCCCCTGGCGGCTGACGATCGGCGCGATCCTGGTGCAGGCCGGGCTGGTGCTGGCCCTGTTCGCCATTCCGGGCTCGCAGGCGGTGCTGGCGGCGGTGACCGGCGCGGTGGATGGTCTGGCGGTCGCGACGACCGAGGGGACCAAGTTCGTCTTCGGCTATCTGGCCGGCGGGGACCAACCCTATGCAGTGTCCAACCAAGGCGCGCTTTTCACATTCGCCTTCCAGGTTCTGCCGCTGATCCTGGTGATTTCCGCCCTGTCGGCCCTGCTGTGGCACTGGAAGATCCTGAAGTGGATCACCTTGGGCTTCGGCTTCCTGTTTCAGAAGACGATGGGGCTGGGCGGCGCGTCGGCCCTGGCGGTCGCGGCCAACATCTTCCTGGGCATGATCGAAAGCCCGATCGTGATCCGCGCCTATCTGGACAAGCTGACGCGGTCCGAAATCTTCCTGATGATGGTGGTGGGCCTGGCGACAGTCGCCGGTTCGACCATGGTGGCCTATGCGACCATCCTGTCGCCGGTGCTGCCCAATGCGGCGGGGCACGTGCTGGTGGCCTCGATCGTTTCGGCGCCGGCCGGCGTGCTGCTGGCCCGGATCATCATTCCCGAGAAAGAAGGTATGGGCGGCGCAGTCGCGGACTATGATTCGGCCCTGAAATACGACAGCGCCATCGACGCCATCGTGAAGGGCACGTCCGACGGCCTGATGGTCGTGCTGAATATCTCGGCCGTACTGATCGTGTTCGTGGCCTTGGTCGCCCTGGTCAACGTCATGCTGGGCGGGTTCGTGGTGTTCGACGCGCCCCTGACCGTTGAGCGGATGCTGGGATGGATCTTTGCGCCGGTCGCTTGGCTGATCGGGGTCGAGTGGAAGGACGCCGATGTCGCCGGCTGGCTGCTGGGCGTCAAACTGACACTGACCGAGTTCGTCGCCTTCATCGACCTGGGCAAGGTGCCGGCCGCCGAGATGACCGAGCGCACGCGGATGCTGATGACCTACGCCCTGTGTGGCTTTGCCAATATCGGCTCGGTCGGCATCACCGTCACCGGACTGTCGGTCCTGATGCCAGAACGCCGCGAGGAGGTGCTGGGCATGGTCTGGAAGGGTCTGTTCGCCGGTTTCCTGGCCACACTGATGACCGCGGCCATCGTCGGCGCGATGCCCAGCGTCGTCTTCGGCTAGGACACGCTCAGCGCGGCGTGAACTTGCGGATAACGCCGGAGAAGGTCATCAGCAGGCGCTCGCCAGTATTGATCTGACCCCGCACGAAGATCAGGCTCTTGCCCGCCTTGGTGACCTGGCCGGTGGCCTCGATCAGTTCGCCGACATAGCCCCCGTCGATGAAGGTGGAGTCCAGTTGGACCGTGACGCCCGAGGCGCCCTCCATCTCCTGATAAGCGATCTGGAACATGGCGATGTCGGCGAAGGTCATCAGGCAGCCGCCGTGCATCCGCCCGCCTGCGTTCATATGCTTCTGCTCGGCACGGAAGGCGCAGCGCATGTGCCCGTCGGGGTCCGGCTTGCCGTAGAAGGGGCCGACCACCGTGTCGAAAGTGTCGTGCAGATCGTAGGTCTGCCAACCGGCGAACTCGCCCTCGGTGATGGTGATTTTCTTGGGCATGCAGACTCGGCCTTACTTATGGGCGTGCGTTGCAGCATATAGGCGCAATGAGCGACCCGATCGAAACCGCAATCCTGAACAAAATCGCCGCGCTTGAGCCCGGCAAGAGCATTGAGCCCGCGGAAGTGGCCAAAGAGCTACAGCCCGAGCAATGGCAGCGCATGCTGCCCAAGGTCCGCGCGACCGCTTTGGGCCTGATGCGCCAAGGCAAGCTGACCATCACCAAGAAGGGCAAGGCGGTCGATCCGGACAATTTCCGCGGCGTCACGCGCCTGCGCCAGGCGACCGAGGAAGAAACGGCCCTGGCGCTGAGCCGCCGTCCGCCGGTCGTCGAGGGCGATGACGACTGATCTCCAGGATATCCTGAACGACATCCGCGCCTGTCGCGCCTGCGCGGGCGTCCTGCCGCACACGCCGCGCCCGGTGGTGCGGGTCTTTCCCGAAACGCGGCTGCTGATCTGCGGCCAGGCGCCGGGACGACGCGTCCACGAGAGCGGCCTGCCGTTCACGGATCCCTCGGGCGATCGTCTTCGTGATTGGATGGGCGTGGGCTACGAGACCTTCTACGCCGACCCGCGCATCGGGGTGGCGGCCCAGGCCTTCTGCTATCCAGGCACCGCGCCGAAAGGCGGCGACTATCCACCGCCGACACGCTGTGCGGAACTGTGGCGACCGCAGTTGCTGGACGCCCTGCCGCAGATGGAGCTGACCCTGCTGGTCGGCGGCTATGCCCAGGCGTGGGCGCTGGGCGATAACGCCAAGCGGACCATGACCGAAACGGTTCGAGCGTGGCGGGAGTATGCGCCGGATCTGCTAGTGTTGCCGCATCCGTCGTGGCGCAATACGGCTTGGCTCAGGAAGAATCCGTGGTTCGAGGCGGAGGTGCTTCCCTATCTCCGGGAACGGGTTCAGCGCGTTCTGACTTCTGCAAATCCGGCGGCCATTCGCTCCAGCGAGAAGGACTCGCCGGTGGTATCATGAGCGCTGCTTGGGACACATGGCCTTGATCGCCTCCAGACTTATGCCGCTGACCGCCGCGCTCATTCTGTCGGCCTGCGCCGCACCCCACATTCAGCCGCCGTTGACGCCGCCGCCGGGCTTTGTCGGCGCCCATGTCGAGGATCGGGCGCTGGTCATGTCGGACGGCGCGCGCCTGCCGTATCTGCATTGGGGGCCAAAGGATGGGGCGCCTTGGGCGGTGATCGTGGCCCTTCACGGCATGAACGATCACGACGCCAGCTTCCGCTTGGCCGGACCCTGGTGGGCCGAGCAGGGGATCGAGACCTGGTCCTACGACCAGCGTGGCTTCGGCGGGGCGCCGGGGCGGGGCGAATGGGCCGGGCAGCAGCGGATGACGGATGATCTGCGCGAGATCACCGCGATGGCGCGCGCCCGCTATCCCCATGCCGTCATCGCCGTGGTGGGCGAGAGCATGGGCGGGTCGGTGACGGCGGCGGCTTTCGGCTCCGACAATCCGCCGGATGCGGACCGGATCGTGCTGCTTGCCCCCGGCGTGTGGGGTTGGTCGACGCAAGGACCGTTGAACAGCACGGCGCTGAACATTGCGGCGCGGGCGCTGGGCGACGTGGCGCTGGAGCCGCCGGAGTTCATCACGCGCGACATCCACGCCTCTTCGAATACGTTGGAGCTGATCCGAAACGGGCGCGATCCGAGGAGCATCCTCGCGACCCGGTTCGACACGGTCTATGGGCTGGTCGATCTGATGGAGGCCTCGTCGCGCAGCCTGGGCCGCATTCGGGGCGACGCCATCCTGATGTACGGCGCCCATGACGAGGTGGTGAAGAAGGGACCGATGAAGGCGGCGCTTGAGCAGGCCGAGCGGGAGGGCGGGACGCTGCGGACCGCCTGGTATCCGAACGGCTGGCATCTGTTGAACCGCGATCTGGACGCCGAGATCGTCTATCGCGACGTCGTCTCGTGGTTGAGAGACCCGAAAGCCCCTCTGCCGTCCGGTGCGCCGGCGGTTTTGCCGCAGCTTCAGGCGGGCGGGGCGCGCCCTTAAGCGGGTCTTAACGCGACGTTTACCATCCAGGCGGCATTTTCTGCCTAGCGGGGCGTTCGTGTCTCCCGCGAGTAGGGGGCGGGGACGCGTGGGCGGCTTCACAGCGGCGTTGCAGAAGTTCGGGATCGGCCGTCTGGCTGCGGTCCTCGGCGTCGCCGCAGGCGTGGCCGCCGTGCTGGTCGCCGTCATGCTGCGCATGGGCCAAGCGCCGGACGCCCTGCTTTATTCCAACCTGGATCTGCGCGAGGCCAGCGAGATCAGCGCCGCCCTGGACCAAGCCGGCATCAAATATTCTTCCAAGGGCGACGGTTCGACCATCATGGTCAACCGCGACGAGGTCGGCACGGCGCGGATGCTGGTTGCGGGCAAGGGTTTGGTCACGTCCGGATCGGTTGGTTACGAGCTGTTCGACAGCCAGTCGGTGCTAGGCCAGACCGAGTTCCAGCAACAGTTGAACGAACAGCGCGCCCTGCAGGGTGAACTGTCGCGCACCATCATGTCCATGCGCGGCATCACCGCCGCCCGCGTCCACATCACCATGCCGCGCCGCGAGATGTTCACCTCGGCCGCCGGCGAGCCGACCGCCGCCGTTCTGGTGGGCCTGGGCGGGCGTGACCTGACGAGCGATCAGGTGCGGGCGATCCGCAACCTAGTGGCCTCGTCCGTGCCGAACCTGAAGCCCGACCGCGTCACCGTCGCGGACCAGACGAACCGCACCCTGGCGGCCGGCAGCGACGACGGAACCTTCACCTCCGCGTCCGCCGCCGAGGCCAAGGGCAATACCGAGAGCCAGCTTCAAGCGCGCATCAAGGACATCGTCGAAGGCGTCGTCGGCGCCGGCGCCGCTCGCGTCCAGGTGACGGCCGACATCGACCAGAGCCGCGCCACGACGCAGGAAGAGAAGTTCGACCCCGATGGTCAGGTCGTCAGATCGACCACGACCAACGGCTCGCAATCCGCAGACAACAGCGCCCAGCCCGACGGCGGCGTGACTGCGACGAACAACATCCCCGGCGGGGCTGCGCCCGGCGCGACGCCGGCCGGTTCGACCAACTCGGAAAACGCCGAGACGACCAACTACGAAATCTCCAAGACCACCACGACCACGACCAAGGAGCCGGGCGAGGTCAAGAAGCTGGCCGTCGCCGTCGCGGTGGACGGCAAGTGGACGCCGGCCAAGGACGGCAAGGGCGAGCCGACCTATGCGCCGCGCACGGCCGAGGAGATCGCCCAGATCAAGTCGCTGGTCGCCGCCGCCGCCGGCATCGACGAGACGCGCGGCGACAAGATCGAGGTCATCAACGTCCGCTTCAATCACGACACGGGCATCGAGGGTGGTCTGGACGGCAAGTCGTCGCTGCTGGATTTCTCCAAGAACGACATCATGCGTTTCGTCGAGCTGGGCATTCTGACGGTCGTCGCCTTACTGCTGATCTTCTTCGTGCTGCGTCCTCTGCTGAAGACGGCGGCGGGCGGCGGGGCCAATCTGCCGGCGCTAGCTGGCGCCAACGGCGTGCCGGTCACCACCGTGGCGACCACGGTGATCGGCCCGGACGGCCAGCCTCAGTTGGTTCAGCTGCCGGCGCCCAGCGAGATGGAACAGAAGATCGACATCGCCCGCATCGAAGGTCAGGTGAAGGCGTCATCGGTCAAGAAGGTCGCTGACTTCGTTCAGTCGCATCCCGATGACGCGGCCGGCATCCTGCGGACCTGGGTGGCCGAAGGCTGATGGCGAAGCTGGTCAACAAGAAAGCCTCGATCGACGATCCCAACAAGCTGTCGGGGCCGGAGAAGGCCGCCGTCATCCTGCTGGCGCTGGGCGAAGAGCACACCGCCCTGTGGGAGCGGCTGGACGACGACGAGGTCAAGGAAATCTCACAGGCCATGGCGACCTTGGGCAACGTCAGCGCCGAGGCCGTCGAGGCTCTGATGATCGAGTTCGTCTCGGGCTTGTCCGGTTCGGGCTCGGTCATGGGCAGCTACGAGCAGACGCAAAAGCTGCTGGCCGCCTTCCTGCCCAAGGATCGCGTCGACGGCCTGATGGAGGAAATCCGGGGGCCGGCCGGTCGCACCATGTGGGACAAGCTGGGCAATGTGAACGAGGCCGTTCTCGCCAACTATCTGAAGAACGAATACCCCCAGACCGTCGCCGTGATTCTGTCCAAGGTGCGCTCGGACCACGCCGCCCGCGTCCTGACCAGCCTACCGGAAGACTTCGCCCTGGAATGCGTTCAGCGGATGCTGCGCATGGAGCCCGTGCAGCGCGAGATCCTGGACAAGATTGAGGCCACGCTGCGCACCGAGTTCATGTCGAACCTGGCGCGCACCTCCAAGCGCGACAGCCACGAGATGATGGCCGACATCTTCAACAGCTTCGACCGCCAGACCGAGGCCCGCTTCATCGGGGCTCTGGAAGAGCGCAATCGTGAATCGGCCGAACGCATCCGCGCCCTGATGTTCGTCTTCGAGGATCTGTCCAAGCTGGATCCGGGCGGGGTGCAGACCTTGCTGCGCGCCGTGGACAAGGATTCGCTGGGCCTGGCGATGAAGGGCGCGTCCGAAGGTCTGCGCGAGATGTTCTTCTCCAACATGTCCGAGCGCGCGTCCAAGATCATGCGCGAGGACATGGAGTCGATGGGGCCGGTGCGTCTGAAGGACGTGGACGCCGCCCAGATGGCCATGGTCCAGGTCGCCAAGGATCTGGCCGCCAAGGGCGACATCATGCTGGCCGGTCAGGGCGCCGACGACGAGTTGATCTACTGACATGACCCAGTCCCCTGAAATCCGGCGCCTCTTCGCCTTTGACACAGAGTTTGACGCGGACGGCACGGTCGTGCGCCCGGGCGCTTGGACGCCAGCCAAACGCTCCTATCTGCCGGCCGAGGTCGATGCTCTGGTCGCCCAAGGGCGTCTGGAGGCGCGCGAACAGGCGCTCAGCGAGGTCGAAAACATCCGCGCCATGGCCCTGAGCAATATCGCCCAGGCTGTGGCCTCGGCCATGCCGACCCTGAAGGCTGTGGCCCAGGCGCACCGGGAACAGGCCGCTGACCTAGCCCTGGCTGCTGCGCGCACCATCGCCGGGGCCGCTCTGGAGCGGTTTCCGCATGCGCCGCTGAAAGCCGCGTTGGAACTGTTGGCGCAGGAAATCGACGCCTCGCCACGTCTGGTCGTTCGCGCTTCGGGCCTGGATGACGAGGCGCGCGGCCTGATCGAGAGCGCCTGCGCCGACAGCGGCTTTACTGGCGTGGTCGCCTTCCGCGATGAACCGGGCATGGCTCAGGCCGCCTTCCAGCTGGAATGGGCCGACGGGCGTGCCGATCACGATCCGCAAGGCTCGGCCGACCGTGTCGCCGAGGCCCTGACCGCCGCCCTGGCCGCCGAGGCCGGACACGCCGAAACCCTTCCCGTCGACAGGAGCATGTTCTGATGGCATCCGACGACTTGGCGCTGGAGGAATTCTCCGGCCTTTCGGGCCTGCCGCCCCTGGACGACAGCGGCGAAAAAAGCGCCGCCGACCTGGCGACCGTCTTCGACGTGCCGGTCAACATCTCGGCCGTTCTGGGCAAGTCGCACATGTCGGTGGCCCAGCTGCTGAAGCTGAACAAGGGCTCGGTTCTGGAGCTGGACCGCAAGGTCGGCGAGGCGATCGACATCTTCGTCAACAACCGCCTGATCGCGCGCGGCGAGGTCGTCGTCGTCGACGACCGGCTGGGCGTGACCATGACGGAAATCATCAAGACCGAGGATTCGGGCGCCTGATTGGCGACCGGCTTTAGAGATTAGAGGAGAAGAACGATGCGTCTTCTGGTGGTAGGCAGACTGAGCGGCCAGCTCGCTTCGGCGGTGAAGATGGCCATGGCGCACGGCGCCAAGGTCAATCACGTCGAGCGCGCCGACCAGGCGACCGAACAACTGCGCCGGGGGCAGGGCGCCGACTTGCTGATGGTCGACTATCAGCTGGACATCGCCGCCCTGATCGCCGCCAACGAGGCCGAGCGGATCACCATTCCGGTCGTGGCCTTCGGCGTCGATGCCGATGCGCGAGAGGCGGCCGCCGCCATCAAGGCCGGCGCCAAGGAATTCATTCCGCTTCCGCCCGACGCCGAACTGATCGCCGCTGTCCTGTCGGCCGTCGCCGACGACGAAAAGCCGATGATCTCGGCCGACCCATCAATGAAGGCGGTGCTGCAGCTCGCCGACCAGGTCGCGCGCTCGGAAGCCTCGATCCTGATCACCGGCGAAAGCGGCGTCGGCAAGGAGGTGATGGCGCGCTATCTGCACGAGCATTCGCGCCGGTCCGAGCGCCCCTTCATCAGCGTCAACTGCGCCGCCATTCCCGACAATCTGCTGGAATCCGAACTGTTCGGCCACGAGAAGGGCGCCTTCACCGGCGCGGTCGCGCGCCGCATCGGCAAGTTCGAAGAGGCTGACGGCGGCACGCTTCTGCTGGACGAAATCTCCGAGATGGACGCCCGGCTTCAGGCCAAGCTGCTGCGCGCTATCCAGGAGCGCGTCATCGATCGCGTGGGCGGCTCCAAGCCGGTCTCGGTCAACATCCGCATCATCGCGACCTCGAACCGCGATCTGGCCAAAGCCGTGGCGGAAGGCACCTTCCGTGAGGACCTGTTGTATCGCCTGAACGTGGTGAACCTGCGCCTGCCGTCCTTGCGCGAGCGGCCCGGCGACATCGTGGTTCTGGCCGACCATTTCATCAAGAAATACGCCGCCGCCAACGGCGTGCCGGTGCGTCCGATCTCGGCCGCCGCGCGGCAGGCCATTTCGGCCCATCGCTGGCCGGGCAACGTCCGCGAGCTGGAAAACGCCATGCACCGCGCGGTGCTGCTGGCGACCGGCCCTGAGATCGATGTCGACGCCATCCGCCTGCCGGACGGTCAGCCGCTGGGCGGCATGGGCGCGGGCATGATGGCGGGACAGGCCTATGAAGCGCCGCAAGCCGGAGTGGCTGCGCGCGCCGCCCAGGCAGCCGACGCCGTGACCCGCAGCTTCGTAGGTCAGACTGTGGCGGCGATGGAAAAGACGCTGATCCTGGACACCCTGACCCACTGCCTGGGCAACCGCACCCACGCGGCCAACATCCTGGGCATCTCGATCCGCACCCTGCGCAACAAGCTGAACGAATACGCCGATGAGGGCACGGCCATTCCGGCGCCGATGAGCGGCGTCTCCGCCTCGGGCTACGCGGCCTGAACCTATGCGCGCATCCGTGGAGCGCCGATGCGTCCTGACGGGGCTGGCCGCCTTGAGCGCGGTCGGCTGTTCGCCGCGCGCAGAGTCACGCCCTGCCGCGCCCGCCCCTCTGTCAGACGAGGTCATTGACCTGTCCGACCTGGAAGCGCGCAATAGCGGCCGTTTAGGCTTCGTCGTTCAGGACGCGGCGACGGGCCGTAAGCTGGTTTGGCGCGGTGACGAACGCTTCGTCTATTGCTCGACCTTCAAGATGTATCTGGCGGCCGCGACCCTGTTGCGGGTGCAGGCCGGGCAGGAGCGACTTGATCGCCGCATCCCCATCACAGCGGCGGACATGGTCAACCACGCTCCGGTGACCGAGCCCGTCGTTGGCGCCAGCCTGACGGTCGAGCAGTTGATGAAGGGCGCGGTTGAGGTCAGCGACAACCCTGCCGCCAATCTGTTGCTGAAGGCCATGGGCGGCCCGTCGGCGATGCAGACCTTCTATCGCGGCATCGGCGACGGCAGCACCCGCTCAGATCGGTTCGAGCCGGAGATGAATCGCCTGGACGGCGACAAGGACACCATCCTTCCCAACCAATCCGTCTCCAATCTCCGACGTCTTTTTCTGGATCAGGCCTCGCCCCTGACTGCAGCGTCACGCGCTCTGTTGCTGCAGTGGATGACCGATACGCCCACGGGTCAGAATCGTCTTAGGGCTGGGACGCCTGCGGACTGGCGGGTGTCGCACAAGACGGGGACGGGGGGCTATGGGCCGACCAATGACATCGGCCTGCTGTATCCGCCGAACGGCCAACCCGTGATCGTCGCTGCCTATTACCACGCCACCCGGGCGACGTCTGACGACGCCAATGCGGCCGTGATCGCCGAGGCGACCCGTCGCGCACTGGAGGTCTTGGGTCGTGGCTGATGCGCCGATCCTGATGAAGGACGGCATGGCGCGCCCGACGGGACGCGACGTGATCGGCTGGCTGAACCGCGGCGAAGTCCTGATGGCGGTGGGCGTGATCGGCGTGATCATGCTGCTGATCCTGCCAGTGCCCAAGTTCCTGCTGGATCTGCTGCTGGCCTTCTCGCTGGTGTCCAGCGTGCTGATCCTGATGACCGCCGTGATGATGAAGCGGCCGCTGGACTTCGCCATTTTCCCGACGGTGCTGCTGGTCTCGACCCTGTTCCGTCTCGGTCTGAACCTGGCCTCCACGCGTTTGATCCTGACCCACGGCCAGGAAGGTCACGATGCGGCGGGCCAGGTCATCAACGCCTTCGGTCAGCTGATGATGGGCGGCAACTTCATCATCGGGGTGATCATCTTCGCGATCATTCTGGTGGTGAACTTCGTCGTCATCACCAAGGGTTCGACCCGGATCGCCGAAGTGTCCGCCCGCTTCACCCTGGACTCCATGCCAGGCAAGCAGATGGCCATCGACGCCGATCTGTCGTCGGGTCTGATCACCGAGGATCAGGCCAAGCTGCGCCGCAAGGAGCTGGAGCAGGAATCGACCTTCTTCGGCGCCATGGACGGCGCCTCCAAATTCGTGCGCGGCGACGCCGTCGCGGGCCTGATCATCACCTTCATCAACGCGATCGGCGGCATACTGATCGGTACGCTGCAACACGGCATGCCGGCGATGGAGGCCGCCAACACCTATGTCCAGCTGACCATCGGCGACGGTCTGGTGACGCAGGTGCCGGCCATCATCATCTCGATCGCCGCCGGCTTCCTGGTGTCCAAGGCGGGCGTCGAGGGCACGGCGGACAAGGCCATGGTCACCCAGCTGGCGACCAATCCCGTGTCGCTGGGCGTGGTCTCGGGCGCCGCCGGTCTGATCGGTCTGATCCCCGGTATGCCGCTGATCCCGTTCGCGGCCCTGGCCATCGGCTCGGGCTTCATGGCCTGGCGGCTGGGCCGCAATCGCTTGAAGCCTCAGCCGACAGAGGCGGAAATTGCGGCGGCGGCAGCGGCCGCAAAACCCAAGGAAGACGTCGAAGAGCCGATCGCCAATGTGCTCACCATCGACGAGGTGAAGATCGAACTCGGCTACTCGCTTCTCAGCCTGATCAACGACCTGGAAGGGCGGCGCCTGACCGATCAGATTCGCGCTCTGCGGCGGTCGCTGGCCCAGGAATACGGTTTCGTCATTCCCCAGGTGCGCATCCTCGACAACATGCGCCTGCCGACCCAAGGCTACGCTATCCGCATCAAGGAGATGGAAACGGGCGCGGGCGAGGTGCGCCTGGGCCACCTGATGGCGATGGATCCGGCAGGTCGCCAGGTCGAGCTTCCGGGCGAGCATATGCGCGAACCCGCCTTTGGCTTGCCGGCGACCTGGATCGAGGAAGGTCTGCGCGAGGAGGCGACGTTCCGGGGCTATACGCTGGTCGATCCGTCGACGGTCCTAACGACCCATCTGACCGAGATCCTGAAAGACAATATGGCCGATCTGCTGTCCTATGCGGAGGTGCAGAAGCTGCTGAAGGAACTGGGCGCCGAAGAGAAGAAGCTGGTCGAAGAACTGGTGCCCAGCGTGGTCACCGTCACGACGCTGCAGCGGGTGTTGCAGTCGCTTCTGCGCGAGAAGGTGTCCATTCGCGACCTCCCTGCGATCCTGGAAGGCCTGGCGGAGGCTGCGCCGCACAGTTCCAGCGTCACCACCTTGGTCGAACACGTTCGTGCGCGCCTGGGCCGCCAACTGTGCTGGCAGAACAAGGACGGCGAGGGTGCCCTGCCCATCGTTACCCTGTCGCCGGAATGGGAAAACGCCTTCGCCGAAAGCCTGATCGGCAATGGCGAGGACAAGCAGCTGGCGATGGCGCCGTCACGCCTTCAGGACTTCATCCGCGCCGTTCGCGACACCTTCGAGCGTATCGCCATGACGGGCGAGAACCCGGTCCTGCTGACCGGCCCGATGACGCGGCCCTATGTGCGCTCGATCATCGAACGCTTCCGCGGCCAGACCGTCGTGATGAGCCAGAACGAGATCCACCCCAAGGCCCGGTTGCGGACCCTCGGCCAGGTCTGATCCCGCCGACTTGGCAGTTTGACGTTTGACGCGGCGACGCACCCCGCTAAAGCTCCGCCGTCATGAGTCCGAACCCCCGATCCCAATGGTCGCGCCTGCGCGACTTCATGCGTACGCCGTCGTTGGCCCGGTCGATCTCTGCCATGCTGATCCTGGCGTTCGGACTGCTGATCGTGGTCAATGCGACGACCTTCGTGATGATCCAGCGCACCGTCGCGTTGAACAAGACAATCGAGCATGCTCAGCAGATGCGGCGCGCCGCGCGTACGGTTCTCATTGCGAGCCTGAACGCCGAAACGTCGCAACGCGGTTTTCTGCTGACGGGACGAAGCGACTTTCTACAGCCCTATCGTGACTCCAGGGCCGACATGGAGCCCGCGCTGGCGTTTCTGGATGAGGGCGCAGCCCTCGATCCGACGCTGAAAGACACCGTCGAACCCATTCACCGTCTGGGTGACAGGAAATGGGACGAGATGGAGCGCACCGTCGCTTTGGCGCGGCAGGGTCGGATCGGGCAGTCGATCCAGGCCGTGCGGTCTGGCGAAGGCAAGCAGTATATGGACGAGCTCCGAGCCGCCATCGAGAAGTTCGACAAGCTGAAATCCGACAGGATCGACAGCCGACGCCGGGCCTCGGAGCGGTTTGGCTTCCTGACCGTCACGATGAACGCCATCGCGGGGCTTCTGGTCCTCGTTCTGGCTCTGCTTTCGGCCTGGCTGGTGCGGCGTTACGTGGCCGAGATCCAGTCCGCCCGCGCGACCCTGGACGCCGCCAACGCCACCCTGGAGGACAAGGTTCGCGAGCGAACCGGCGACCTAATGCGCGCGAACGAGGAAATCCAACGCTTCGCCTATATCGTCAGCCACGACCTGCGCGCGCCGCTGGTCAACGTGATGGGCTACACCTCCGAACTGGAGCAGGCGGGCAAGATCGTCGACAAGGCGATCCACGAGGCGGAAAAGACGCGCGTGGTCGATCCCGAGATCGTCACCGCCGTGCGCGAGGAAATGCCCGAGGCCATCGGCTTCATCCGCGCCTCGACCGAGAAGATGGACCGGCTGATTAACGCCATCCTGAAGCTGTCGCGCGAAGGTCGCCGCAACCTGCTTCCAGAACCGCTGGACATGACGACGATGGCTCAGAACATCGCCAACAGCGTCCATCACCAGACCGAAGCCTCGGGCGCCCGCATCGATGTGCAGTCGCTGCCCGAAATCGAAAGCGACCGTATTTCGATGGAGCAGATCGTCGGCAACCTGATCGACAACGCCGTCAAATATCTGGATCACGACCGCCCAGGCGAAATCGTCGTGTCGGGCGAAGACGTGCCGGGCGGCTGGGTCGTCTACCGGGTCGCCGACAACGGCCGGGGCATCGCCCCGCGTGACCATGAGCGGATCTTCGAGCTGTTCCGCCGCTCCGGAAAACAGGACCGTTCCGGCGAAGGTCTGGGGCTGGCGTTCGTCAGAAACAGCGTGCGCCGCCTGGGCGGGACCATCGACGTCGAGTCCGAACTGGGCAAAGGCTCGACTTTCCTGCTGAAATTCCCCAAACGACTGATCCTGTCTGAACCCGGAGGCGCGCTGTGACGCAACCCGTCAAAATCATCATGGTCGAAGACGACCACGGCCACGCCAAGCTGATCGAAAAGAACATCCGCCGGGCCAACATCAACAACGAGATCAAGCATTTCGATGAGGGTGGTGCGGCGCTCGACTATCTGTTCAGCGACGAAATCCTCGCCAATGGCCCGCTGCTGATCCTGCTCGACCTCAACCTGCCCGATATGTCGGGTACGGACATTCTGGAAAAGGTGAAGGCCAACGACCGTCTGAAGAGGGCTCCGGTCGTGGTGCTGACGACCACGGACGACAAGGTCGAAATCCAGCGTTGCTACGACCTGGGCTGCAACGTCTACATCACCAAGCCGGTGGATTATGAGTCCTTCGCCGGCGCCATCCGTCAGTTGGGTCTGTTCCTGTCGGTGATCCAGGCGCCGGAGATCTGACGATCGACGCGTCCCAGCCCATCCGCCTGCTCTACATCGACGATGATCGAGGTTTGTCCCGACTGGTCGAGAAGGAGCTGGGGCGTCACGGCTACGCCGTCACCTGCGCGCCCGACGGCGATGCGGGGCTGGAGCTGTTGCAGCAGGATGAGTTCGACGTTTGCGCGCTGGACCACTATATGCCGACGCGAGACGGGCTGGACGTCCTGCCGGACATTCTGGCCCTGACGGCGCCGCCGCCCGTCGTCTATGTGACGGGTGCGCAGGATGGGCGGATCGCCGTCGCGGCCCTTCGAGCGGGCGCGGCGGACTATGTGATCAAGGACGTCTCGGAGGATTTCACCTCCCTGTTGCGCTCGGCGCTCGAGGACGCCCTGTCGCGCCGTCGGCTGGAGCGCGAGAACGAACTCGCGCAGGAAGAAATCCGCCGAGCGCGCGATCGGGCCGAGGCGATGCTGCGTGAGGTGAACCACCGCGTCGGCAACTCGCTGCAGCTGGTGTCCAGCTTCATGTCGTTACAGATGCGCCACGTCACCGATCAGGGCGCTAAGGACGCGCTGCGCGAATCGCAGGCGCGCATCGAGGCCGTCGCCCATGTTCACCGCCGCCTCTACACGTCCGGCGACATGAGCCACGTGGCGATGGACGAATATCTGGTCGGGCTGATGGACGAACTGTCCAAGTCCATCGGGCCAGACGAAGGATCGCCAAAACTGACGCTGGACGCAGAGCCCCTGTCGGTCACGACCGATCAAGCCGTGTCCATCGGCGTCATCGTCACCGAACTGGTCACCAACGCGGTCAAATACGCCTATGCGCCGGGGCAGGGCGGCGAGATTCGCATCCATCTGCGCCGCGAGACGGACCATCGCGTGATGCTGACGGTCGAGGACGACGGCCCCGGCCTGGGCGACGGCGCGCCCAAGGGCACGGGCCTGGGCGGCAAGATCATCTCGGCCATGGCCTCGGGCCTGCGCTCGGCCGTCGAGTTCGACGGCGCTCACAAGGGCGTGCGCGCCAGGTTGTCGTTCGACCTCTAGGGTCGGTTTTCATCATGTTGCAGTTCGGCGTTCGCAAACCCGCTTCGGATTATCGTCACCGCGCTACCGCGTTCGGCATCGTCGAGCGTGACGGCCTGATCGCCTGTGTGCGCGTCGAACGCGAGACCGGTCCCTATTTCGACCTACCCGGCGGCGGCTTGGATATCGAGGAGACCGAGGTTCAGGCCCTGATCCGCGAATTCGTCGAGGAAACCGGCCTGACGGTCGCGCCGCTGAACCGCATCGCCGAGGCCAGCCAATATTTCGTGCGTTCGACGCGCGAGCCGGTCAACAATGTCGGCGGCTTCTGGACGGCGACTGTGGCGGCCGAAAATCCCGATGCAAAATGTGAGGACGATCACACGCTGGTGTGGCTGGATCCGACCTTCGCCATCTCGCGCTTGCGTCACGATTCTCACGCCTGGGCTGTAGCCGTCTGGCTACGTCGTCCAAGCTGAGCCTTACGGAACAGGCCATTAGCGAAGTCGTTTATTTTTCGAACCGCAACGTTACGTCGCGGCGATGAAAATTAGGAGATTTCCATGGCTGACCATGACCGTATCGAAGGCGCCGCTAAGAACATCGGTGGCAAGATTAAAGAAGGCGTCGGCAAGGTGACCGGCGACACGAAGATGCAGGCCGAAGGCAAGGCCGATCAGGTCGAAGGCAAGGTCCAGAATACTGTCGGCGGCGTCAAGGACAGCCTGCGCGACAAGGCCTAAGCTTCCCCAGAATGCGCGAAGATGCGAAGCGCCGTCCGCGAAAGCGGGCGGCGCTTTTCTTTTCGATCAATCCTTGTCGCCCCACAGGGTCAGCGACAGCCCCTTCTTGTCGGCTCCATCGACCGGGCGGCACTCAGAGCTGAACCCGCCCTCGACCGGACGCGGACGACAATCCATTGCTCGCAGGCTCGAGGGCGCGGCCGCCGCGCGAGACTGCGGGCCGCACTGGACCGCATAGTCCGAGCCTGCGGCGCTGGCCCGGATCATCTGGCAGTCGCCGGCCATGCCGCTCGGGCGCAGAGCCTCGGGCAGGTCGGACCCCATGGCGATGGCGAGTTGCTCGCGCACCTCGGTCTGGCATTCGGCCATGGACTTCTGGCCGCGCACCAGCGGACTGCACCGTTCGCGCTCGAAGCCAAAGGGATCAGCCAGGCCCCAGGCAGGCACGTTGTGCTCGGGCGGCGGCGCTGGCGTTTCGACGACCGCCTCCGGCGCGGGTGTATCCCACACGACGGTCGGCGCAGTCTGTTGAAGGATCAGCAAGGCGAAGGCGGCGGCGATCATGGTCGGACCCTTCGGAAAGGTTCAGGCGGTCCGCCCGAACGTCTCCTACCTTGTCAGGGCCCGCATTGCCTTGTCGAGGCCTTCGAGCGTCAGCGGGAACATCCGCTGCTCCATCACCTCGCGCAACAGGCCGACGGATGCGGTATAGTCCCAGTACCGCTCCTGAACGGGATTGAGCCAGACCGACTTCTCCCACTGCTGGCGCGCCCGCTTCATCCAGACGGCGCCGGCCTCTTCGTTCCAGTGCTCGACGGAGCCGCCGGGCATGGTGATCTCATAGGGGCTCATCGTCGCATCGCCGACGAAGATGGCGCGCCAGTCGCCGGGGTATTTGTGCAGCAGATCCCACGTCGGGATCCGCTCGGTGTGGCGGCGGCGATTGTCCTTCCAGACGCCTTCGTAGAGGCAGTTGTGGAAGTAGAAGAACTCCAGGTTCTTGAACTCGGTCTTGGCCGCCGAGAACAGCTCCTCAACCAGCTTGATGTGACCGTCCATCGACCCGCCGATGTCGAGGAACAGCAGCACCTTGATCGTATTGCGCCGCTCGGGCCGCATCTGGATGTCCAGCCAGCCCTGACGCGCCGTGCCGTCGATGGTGCCGTCGATATCCAGTTCGTCCGGCGCTCCCTGTCGGGCGAAACGGCGCAGACGACGCAGCGCCACCTTGATGTTGCGGGTGCCCAGTTCGACCGTGTCGTCCAGGTTCTTGAACTCGCGCTTTTCCCAGACCTTGACCGCCCGGCCATGCTTGGCCGGACCGCCGATGCGAACGCCTTCGGGGTTATAGCCGCCGTGTCCGAAGGGGCTGGTCCCGCCCGTGCCGATCCATTTGGAGCCGCCGAAGTGCCGCTCCTTCTGCTCCTCCAGACGCTGCTTCAGCGTCTCCATCAGCTTGTCGAATCCGCCCAGCGCCTCGATCTGGGCCTTCTCCTCGTCGGTCAGGTATTTTTCGTTCAGCAGCCGCAGCCAGTCCTCGGGAATGTCGGTGGTCAGATCCTCGCCCGACCCGACCGACTCGACGCCCTTGAACACCGTTCCGAACACCTGATCGAACCGATCATAGTGCTTCTCGTCCTTGACCAGCACCGCGCGCGACAGGTGATAAAAGGCCTCGACCTCGCGCCCCGCCACGTCGCGATCCATGGCCTCCATCAGATGGAGCCATTCCTTCATCGACACCGGAACCTTGGCGTCGCGCAGCGCGGTGAAGAAGGGCAGGAGCATGAGAGGGATGTGAACCCGGATCAGCCGCGCCGCAAGATGAACTCGCGGTCGCGCCAGGCGCCGACTGGATAGTCGTATTCGCCCGCCTTCTCGAAGCCGTAGGCGGCATAGAGGCGCTGGGCCTTGTTGTTGCCGCTCCAGACGCCGATCCACAGCGGCCCGTCCGTATGGGTTTCCATCCAGTCCAGAGACAGCTTCAGCAGTCGGGTTCCCAACCCCAGACCTTGCGCCGCCTTTGACACATAGAGCCGGCGCAGTTCCATGTGCGACGACCGAGCCTCGGGGTGGGGCAAGCCATTGGGGCCGGCGTTGGCGAAGGCCAGAAGCTCGCCGTCTCGGTCAGCCACCCACCAGGCGCAGTCGGGCTCCGCCAACTTCTTCAGCGTCGGTTCCAGATCGAAACTGGCGTCGAGAAACGCGTTCAGGTCGTCTTTCGGGTACGGGATGCCGAACCCCTCGACGAAGGTGTCGATAAAGGTCTGGCGCCCCAGGGCGCCCAGGGCGGCGGCGTCTTCGGGGCGGGCAGGGCGGATCACGATCTCGGTCATGCGTCGGCTCTAGCGCGCGCCTTGGTGCGCGTCACGGGCGACAAGTCCGAAAGCCCGGCGTATCGTCGTTCCAATGTCCCTGCCGATCTTCACCCATCCGTCCATGCTGTCCCACGCGCCGGGCGCGGGCCATCCCGAAAGTCCCGAGCGGCTGAAGGCGGTGCTGGATGCTCTGGATGACGCAGGCCTGGCCCGCGACCGGCGCGCCGCGACCCAGGCCGAGGTTGTGGATCTGGAGCGGGTGCATCCCGCCGCCTATGTCGCACGCCTGCTGGACGCCTCGCCGGTCGCCGGCATGATCCAGCTGGATGCCGACACCGTCCTTTCGCCCGGCAGCGTGCCGGCCGCGCGGCTGGCGGCCGGGGCGGCGATCGATGCGGTGCGAGCCGTAGCGTGTGGCGAGATGGACCGCGCCTTCGCCGCCGTGCGCCCGCCGGGTCACCATGCCGAGCCGGATCGGGCCATGGGCTTCTGCTTGTTCTCCTCCGTCGCCGTCGCGGCGCGTGCGGCTCAATCCGAAGGGATGGCCGCGGGTGGCGGTGGTCGATTTCGACGTTCACCACGGCAATGGCACCCAGGCGGCGTTCGAAGACGACGACAGCCTGTTCCTGGCCTCCATCCACCAGATGCCGCTCTATCCCGGCACGGGCGCGGCGTCAGAGACGGGCGTCGGCAATATCGTCAACGCCCCCGTCGCGCCCCATGCGGCGCGCGAGAACTGGCGTGCGACCTTCGCCGGCGGATTGATGCCGGCGCTGGAATCGTTCCGGCCGGACCTGATCCTGATCTCGGCCGGTTTCGACGCCCACCGGCGCGATCCATTGGCGCATCAGTCGCTGGAGGCCGAGGATTTCGCCTGGGCGACGCGTGCGATTCTGGAGGTCGCGCGTCGGACCTGCTCGGGCAAGGTTGTGTCGGCGCTTGAGGGCGGTTACGACCTTGAAGGACTAGGCCGCTCTGCGGCCGCCCACGTCGCTGCGCTCGGGGAGGACTGAGGACGCTTAACGCCTTGAAACCAAAGGCCCGTCCGTTTGTCATGTCAGCCCCCGCCCTGTCCCTCGATTCGACCGAACCGTCCGTGTCCCCGCCTGACGCTGCGCCATCCGTCGGCGCGCTTGTCGCTGTCCGTCCCGGCGCCATCATCCTGACGCGTCACGGCGAGCCGGCCCTGTCGCGCAAATGTTTGATCTCTGCCCGCCAGTACGGCGACTGGTGGGCGAAGTATGAGATCGGCGGCCTGCTGGCCGGTCAGACCCCGCCGCCCGAACTGGTTGCGGCGGCGCAGGGCGCTGGGGCCATCTACGCCTCGACCCGTCAGCGCGCCCAGGAAACTGCCGCCGCGGTCGCGGCGGGGCGCGAGGTCATGGCTGATGTCATGTTTATCGAGGCGCCCCTGCCGCCGCCGCCGATTCCAGAATGGATCAAGCTGTCGCCCAAATGGTGGGGCGTGGTGTCGCGCTTCTGGTGGCACGCTTTTGATCACCACGGCGGCCAGGAAACCCGCGCCCAGGCCGAGGCGCGCGCCGATCAGGCGGCGCAAAAGTTGATCGCGCGAGCCGAGAGCGGTCAGGACGTGCTGGTCTTCGCCCATGGCTATTTCAACCATATGGTTGGGCGCGCGCTGAAGGCCGACGGCTGGAAACTGGTTCACAACCAGGGCTTCAAATACTGGTCGCAGCGTCGCTACGAGAAACGATAGCCGCTTCTGACGTTGATGCGCCCCGCGCTCGCCTCTAGGGTCCGCGCCATGACCGATACCGCCGCCGCCATCCCCGCCGATCTCAGCTTCGAAGACGCCCTGAAGCGCCTGGAGACCATCGTGTCTCGCCTGGAATCCGGCCAGGCGCCGCTGGAAGAATCGATCGCCCTCTATGAAGAGGGCGCCAAGCTGAAGGCGCATTGCGAGGCACGGCTGAAAGCGGCTCAACTGCGTGTGGAAAAGATCGTGGTCGGCCCGGACGGTCAGGCCAAGGGCGTCGAGGCGGCGTCGTTCGAATGATCCCCGTGTCGTCTTCGAGCCTGGTCTGGAGCCGGTTTTCGTGAACCGGGTCATCGCCGCGAACTCGCCGGAACAGGCGGTGATCGATCGCGTGGCCGAGGTCGCGGATTTGGTCACGGTCGCGCTGGATGAACTGCTGCCACGCGCCGAGGGCCCGGAATCCCGTCTGACCGAGGCGATGCGCTATGCGGCGCTGGGCCCCGGCAAACGCTTGCGGCCGTTCTTCGCGTTGGAGGCCGCACGCCTGTTCGACATCGATGAGCGGTCGGTGCTCCGCGCCGCCTGCGCGCTGGAATGCGTCCACGCCTATAGCCTGGTTCACGACGACCTGCCGTGCATGGACGACGACGATGTGCGCCGGGGCCGGCCGACCGTTCACCGGGCCTATGATGAGGCGACGGCGGTGCTGGCCGGCGATGCGCTGCAGACGGCCGCCTTCGACATCATCCTGCACGAAGACACCCACGAGGATGCGGCCGTGCGTTGCGAACTGGCGGCGCGGCTGTCGCTGGCGTCCGGCGCGCGGGGCATGGCGGGCGGTCAGATGATCGATCTGCTGGGCGTGCGCGACGACTTGGGCGGCGTGGCGCGTATGCAGCGACTAAAGACCGGCGCCTTGTTCGCCTATGCCTTCGAAATTCCTCTGATCATCGCCGACGCCTCGGCCCAACACCGCCATGCCCTGATCAGTTTCGCCCACGATGTCGGTCTGGCCTATCAGATTGTCGACGACCTGCTGGACGCCGAAGGCTCGGCCGAAGAGATGGGCAAGGCGGCCGGGGGCAAGGACGCGGCCCTGGGCAAGACCAACTTCGTCACCCTGCTAGGTCTGGAGGCGGCGCGGCAAAGGGTCGCGCATCTCGCAAACCAAGCCCGTTCGCATCTGGAGCCGTTTGGCGACGAGGCCGAAATCCTCAGGGCCAGCGTGGACTTTGTGCTAAAGCGCCGGTCCTGATACGAACGTTGAAACGACCTGCGGGTTGATCGACCAGACTTTCCAAGGTTTTACGGCTGATGCCCGACACCCCGCTACTCGACACCGTCAAGACGCCCGCCGACACGCGGGACTTCGATATCGCCCAGTTGAAACAGCTGGCGCAGGAGGTGCGGGCCGAAACGATCGACGCCGTGTCCGTGACCGGCGGCCATCTGGGAGCGGGCCTGGGCGTGGTCGAACTGACTACGGCGCTGCACCATGTGTTCGAGACGCCCAAGGACATCCTGATCTGGGACGTCGGGCATCAGTGCTATCCGCACAAGATCCTGACCGGACGGCGCGACCGCATCCGCACCCTGCGCCAGGGCGGCGGCCTTTCGGGCTTCACCAAGCGCAGCGAGAGCGAATACGATCCGTTCGGCGCGGCGCACGCCTCGACCTCCATCAGCGCCGCCCTGGGCTTCGCCGCCGCGCGCGATCAGAAGGGCGAGAAGAACCGCGTCGTGGCCGTCATCGGCGACGGCTCCATGTCGGCCGGCATGGCCTATGAGGCGATGAACAACGCCGCTGAGGCGACCAGCGGCCAACTGATGGTCATCCTGAACGATAACGACATGTCGATCGCGCCGCCGGTCGGCGGGATGAGCGCCTATCTGGCCGGCCTGGTGTCGGGCGGCGCCTATCAGAACGTCCGCCGCCTGGGCAAGACGGTGGCCCAGCACCTGCCGCGCCCGTTCCGCAAGGCGGCCAAGAAGGCCGAGGAATACGCCCGCGGCATGGTCACCGGCGGCACCTTCTTCGAGGAGTTGGGCTTCTATTATGTCGGCCCGATCGACGGCCACGACATGGACAATCTGGTGCCGATCTTGAAGAAGGCGGCCGCCATCGAAGACCGTCCGGTGCTGGTCCACGTCGTGACGCAGAAGGGCAAGGGCTACGCCCCCGCCGAAAGCAGCGCCGACAAACTCCATGCGGTCGTCAAGTTCGACGTGGTCTCAGGCAAGCAGGCCAAGGCCATCTCCAACGCCCCCAGCTATACCAAGGTGTTCGGAACCGAGCTGATCAAACACGCCAAGGTCGATCCGTCGATCGTGGCGATCACGGCGGCCATGCCGTCCGGCACGGGTCTGGACCTGTTCGGCCAGGCCTTCCCTGAGCGGACGTATGACGTCGGCATCGCCGAGCAGCACGCGGTGACCTTCGCGGCCGGTTTGGCGGCGGACGGCATGAAGCCGGTCTGCGCCATCTATTCGACCTTCCTTCAGCGCGGTTACGACCAGGTGGTCCACGACGTGGCGATCCAGTCGCTGCCGGTGCGTTTCGCCATGGACCGGGCAGGTCTGGTGGGATCGGACGGGGCGACCCATGCCGGATCATTCGACATCGGCTTCATGGGCGCGCTGCCTGGCATGGTGCTGATGGCGGCGGCGGATGAGGCCGAACTGGCGGCGATGATCTCGACCTCGCTGGCCATCGACGACCGGCCCAGCGCCTTCCGATATCCGCGCGGCGACGGCGTGGGCGTGGAG
>NZ_JAELUF010000302.1 GCF_016429195.1 Brevundimonas sp. ASV9 | reverse complement strand
GGTTGTAACTCTTTGACGGTGTTCATCTTGGTGGTATTTGTATCACACGAAGCTTTGGTAGGTTTGTGTCCGCGTCAGACGACATGATGCTCTGGGTGGCGGATAGGGTCTCCCATTTTATACATGTTCCGTGTAAGTGGTCGCTCAGCGGAGTACTTTTACGGACCTGCAACAGGTGCCAACCTGGCACTAAATCGCGGACGCCTCGGTGTAGTTGTCCAGTTCTGGGACATGGTCTGCTAACAGAGTAGTACCCCTTATCACCCTCGGCGCGTGGCCACCAAGCGTCGAGTTCCAAGCTGTTCCCAAGTAAGTTGTGCCTTCTCTCCGGGGGAGGGTGCATCGCTGACGTCTTGGCGCCGATATGACGTTGCCCTCCCCCGCGTTTGGTACCTGGGTTGAGGTGCCAAGTACAAGTGGCCACGGCCTGGTCGGTGACTGGCCGTGCGGGACTAACACCTGTCTCTTATACACATCTCCGAGCC
>NZ_JAELUF010000301.1 GCF_016429195.1 Brevundimonas sp. ASV9 | reverse complement strand
CTTCTACTCTGTGCAGTGTGTCGTCGCTATGGAATGGTGCTGCTATGAGTCTGGACGTTTGTTACTCCTGAGATGATTCTTCTGTATTTATCCTTTTTGGACCCCATCTTTTGATACAGTTTTTGCGTGAAAGCGTTGGAGCAAAGATTCAAGCTTTTGATTTGGTGGGGGATTGGTGGTGGATAGTGGGATAACCCTCCCGTAGTATCTTAGGAATGCTTCCATTCAAGTAGGGTGGTTATGTGGCCCATGCAAGTTGATAGGAATGAGAAAAAGATAAGACGCTCCGATCCACAACA
Organism: Brevundimonas sp. ASV9; assembly: GCF_016429195.1. Lineage (GTDB taxonomy): Bacteria > Pseudomonadota > Alphaproteobacteria > Caulobacterales > Caulobacteraceae > Brevundimonas. The sequence goes on along the minus strand of NZ_JAELUF010000301.1, from coordinate 186 downwards.
TGAGTGCTAGCTATGTGCCTAGACCAGAAGACTTGGGATAATGATCTCGTTTGTGAGCTTCGTCGGATAGGACCTTGTGCCTCTTTCATCTTTGGCTCCATTTTGAACGGCGAATGCTCTCCAAGACGGTTTGTAATCAACCAAGGTAAATATCTACAAGCATTTTGACTGTCTCTTATACACATC
>NZ_JAELUF010000300.1 GCF_016429195.1 Brevundimonas sp. ASV9 | reverse complement strand
CCTTTAGGTTCGGCCCACGGAGAGCAGATACTGTCCGCCGCCATTCTTGCTGTTGGGCAAGTACGCAACATTCGGGTTCGACGACAAAGTCTGCGCAATGTCCCTGCTAGCCTCAATCTTACGGATCTGAATCAGGCCGTCACCAGCCTTGGCGATGGCCTTGCTAATCGTCTCGGCACTCTCGGCCTCACCCTCTGCGCGGATGACGTTGGCCTGGCGCTCCTGCTCGGCGCGCTCGACAATGAAACGGGCACGCTCGGCATCCTGTTGGGCAATCTGCTTCTGCTCGACGGCCTTGGTGAACTCGCGTCCAAAGGTCATGTGGGTAATGGACACATCCTCGAGGGCAATGTTGAACTCTGCGGCGCGGCGGGTCAGATCGCTGCGGATGCGCTGGGAGACGGCTTCTCGCTGGGTGATGAGCTCGGCGGCATCGAACTGAGCGACAATGGCCTTGAGGACTTCGTTGCCGATTGAGGGTAGGAC
>NZ_JAELUF010000299.1 GCF_016429195.1 Brevundimonas sp. ASV9 | reverse complement strand
TTTCTATAGAGTCTCTATTTGGTAAATACTGTTCAGGAACAACGTACGCATACGACGAGATGATGCGCTCTGTGGTCGCGCCTGAGCTCGCCGATGCTGAGGATAACAGTGAGGCATCTGCCAAGGAGTCTGTTGCAGAACAACATTCTTCGCCCTTGATCACTGTGTTTCCCGTAGATGAAACACCAAGCGCTAAGCAGCTTTCAGATGATCATGTTGAGGCGGCATCTTCGGTACGGACGCATAAGCGAAGCTTCGAGCAACTTTCAGATGAAGGTGGCGCCGAAGACGAAATGCAAGCTCAAGATAAAGATTCACAACGAACAAACGTTTCAATTACGTCTCATATTCTCGACACGCATTCTGCATCTCGACACGAGGCTTACAATGATGTACTGGAAAAAATTCCCGATGGAGAGTGGAACGTCCCGCCATTATTGTCTATTGATGGACACCATGGTATACCAGAGAAGGAATTGTAAGATGT
>NZ_JAELUF010000298.1 GCF_016429195.1 Brevundimonas sp. ASV9 | reverse complement strand
ACCCAGCTAGCACTGGTTCTGTAACAATGCACAAGAGCTAAGCGGTGGTGTTAGCTTTCGTTGCATGGGCAGAGAAGAAACATTGTTTGGCCGCTGTAGTCAGTAGCTTTGCTCGCGCAAGAAGTGTGGCGGGCGATTGACGAAGCACAGCGTAGGCCAGTATAAGTAATATAGCCCAAGCCAAAAGACTCTTACCTCATTAAAGACATGCTCTTAAACACAGCTATAAGCGAAGTATTGAAAGACCGTCCCGAGTCGGGTAAAGGTCCAGGTTAAAGCAGCCCTTGCCAAATACCTTAAAGAAGCGCGACAAGTCTCAGAACAGCCAGTCAGCACCAGGGTTCGACAATAATAGGATCGCTCCGTGGTCGGTATTTTTGGAATTCAGCTAAGACCCGAGGGCAAAGCCTTTGATTATGGGCAGCTTGGGCCTAGTGGAGGTTGCTCTGCGCTTTGACGGCTGGGATTTGAAACAACTCCCACGAGG
>NZ_JAELUF010000297.1 GCF_016429195.1 Brevundimonas sp. ASV9 | reverse complement strand
CGTCAGGGCAGCGTTCGTCCGATGCCAAGCCAGCTTGCTCTATACGTACCGCAAACATCTTGGACGGCCGTCTAAGCAGCAAAAGTCGAATGGTCAGCTATACGCTTTTGATATGGACGGGTTCATTAAGAGTCTCCCGCATGAACAACAGGCGTATGTCAGCATGATGCGTGATACGCAGCGTAAGTAGACATACCCCTGCCATGCCTCCTTTACTCTCACTAACAATACGTGGCTATAGTATTCAACGAATTCATACACGACAGAGAGACGGCAGCGCAAACAGAGCCTTCAATCAGGCTGTTCGATGAGATCATTATGGCAAAGAAGGCTCGCGGTCGACCAGGGCTCCCATCGACCCTCTCACGTCTCTCATCTATCCGCGTTTCCCACGGTGCTTCAGCCAACGCATTCGGCAACGCACCACCTCGCGGCTCCAGCAAGTTATCGAGCTATCTCGGCGATGTGTCGGATCACCTCCTGTCTCT
>NZ_JAELUF010000296.1 GCF_016429195.1 Brevundimonas sp. ASV9 | reverse complement strand
CCCATGTAGGTACCCTGCTGTTGTTGACCTATCAGCGGCCCCCGATTTTATGGCCGTGTAAGTTTTGAAAGTCACCCCATTCAGCGCGGGACTGCAACTTGGACTTTTAATTGTGTTGCCATCCTGCCTCGCAAAAACGAAGCAATGGCGACTTTCGCCCCCATTGTCCGGAGGCTTGCCTTCCAGGCACCTTCGCGATTCTTTGTCTGTAACCAATGTCTCCGACAAACTCCGAAAACGCTCCCGTCGCGCGTCCTCAACCTCGTTCCTGCGCGGCGATTTTCGGATAAGGCGGCACCGTCGTTGGACTCAATAGCTAGCCAGGCAGCTACGCAATCTGCGTCGCAGGCTACAAGTCAAACGAAATACGAGTTTCCAAAGACTACATCCAAGGCTGTCGGTTATTGGTTGATAGGCAGTGCTGTCAGTGTGCTGTCTCTTATACACATCTCCGAGCCCACGAGACCAGCAATCGTATCTCGTATGCCG
>NZ_JAELUF010000295.1 GCF_016429195.1 Brevundimonas sp. ASV9 | reverse complement strand
ATCATAGCCTCTGCAGAATTTCCGAGCAAAGCCACAATGTCATAAATCATCAAGTCGAACAATGTCGTCGTCGTCCGTCATCGCTATTATAGTCCTTTACTCTCCCCTCCCAAGTCGCGACTCACTCCGCTTCAGGTAGTTGTCGCGCTACCATCTGATTCCTCCTCTTCGCAACAGCCTGCGCATCCCACACACCGGCAAAAACATCTTCGCACTCATCCTCATCCTCCGAATCAAAAGAAACATCATCATTATCGCTGTGGTTGTTCCCCGCGACTCCATAGGCATATTCATTCACAAGTCCATGATCATTATCCAACACGGGTGGTGAATCACCCCATGTTCGATGCGTCATGACACGCTCCGTCTCAAGAATGTATTTGCCAACCTTGTACTTTTGCGACTTCTCCTTGGCGTCGACGTACTTCCAGCCCAGCTTCTTGCAGCATGTCCCGCACGTTATATCCGCCACGACGTGCCACCCAGTGA
>NZ_JAELUF010000294.1 GCF_016429195.1 Brevundimonas sp. ASV9 | reverse complement strand
GCCAGAGGGTGGCTACCTGTTCGTAGTCGTCGTAATGGTCGTCGTCGTCGTCGTTGTTGTCGTTGTCGTCGTTTGAACAGACATTATCGGGTTGAGCGGCAAAACACCTTAGATTTGGAAGGGTGCGGTGGCCGAACTGTCGAAACTGGAAAAAAGGATGAACCTCCCAGTAGTCGCCAACGTCCGAGGACGGAGGAGTTTAGACGGACATGTTTGGAGGAGAAGATGACAGCATAGACAATCGAATTCGAGGACGGGTTTGTGAAGAATGCGCAAGTGAAAATTGTATGGGGAAAAGGAAAAGAAGAAGGGAGCTTGGTGGTGCGAAGCGAGATGTTTTTGGTTGACGGTGGTGTGGCCGGGATGGGGGATGGAGAAGAAAGTGAGTTTGAGTGGGTTTGAGTGAACGGGCGGGCGAGAGAGAGGGAAGAGTGGGCTGGCATTGGCTTGCAGGTACCTACAGAGGTACAGTACCTCCCACCTTGGTAC
>NZ_JAELUF010000293.1 GCF_016429195.1 Brevundimonas sp. ASV9 | reverse complement strand
CGCCTCGAGCGCTCGTCGGTAAACGAGTACGTCCCACGCATTCTCACAAGCGAAGCAACAGTGTTAGCGATTCCTTGCGAGAGCATTGTTCCGACAGGCCCCTGCCTAACGAGGTCGATTTCCCTACAATCTTGCCTTCGGCTGGCAGCCTTGTTCGCGGAAATATCCTTCCACCAGGACAAGCGTTTGTAGACATTTCCGCACAGGACTGTGGTGGAATGGCACACCGTCAAACTACTGTGTTTCAGCCTCCAGGCCGTCGCATGTTCCGAGAACGCGCCTTGGGCAGTGCCATGTCTGGATCTGGCATGAGAAAGCTCCTCAGCAGCGTACGCCGTGCGCTTAGTGCTAGAGGACTTGCGACATCTCCAACGCAAGCTACCTTTACAAGTATATCACCCGTTGGGCCCCCCGGAGCCGCTTCAAACAGATTGCCTGGTACTGCTGTGGTCCCTCAGGAACGGACTGTTCAGACTGGCACTCGCCCGGC